>DATHIG010000305.1:0-2967 GCA_035490035.1 Actinomycetes bacterium | reverse complement strand
CCGTCCGACGAGATGAAGGGCCGCATCATCGGCCGCGAGGGCCGCAACATCCGCGCGTTCGAGGCGGTCACCGGCGTCAACCTGATCATCGATGACACCCCGGAAGCCGTCCTGCTGTCCTGCTTCGATCCCGTCAGGCGGGAGATCGGCCGCCTCACGCTCGAGAAGCTCGTCTCCGACGGCCGCATCCATCCGGCCCGCATCGAGGAGACCTACGACCGGGCCAAGCAGGAGGTCGAGGGCGAGGTGCGCCGGGCCGGCGAGGACGCCTGCCTCGAGGTCGGCATCACCGACCTGCACCCGGAGCTGGTCCGGGTGCTCGGGCGGCTCAAGTACCGGACCTCCTACGGCCAGAACGTGCTCCGCCACCTGATCGAGACCGCCCACCTGGCCGGCATCATGGCGTCCGAGCTGGGCATGGACGTGCCACTGGCCAAGCGCTGCGGCTTCCTGCACGACATCGGCAAGGCGCTCACCCACGAGGTCGAGGGCTCCCACGCGATCATCGGGGCCGAGCTGGCCCGCCGGCTCAAGGAGCGGCCCGAGGTCGTCCACGCCATCGAGGCGCACCACGGGGAGGTCGAGCAGCGCACCGTCGAGGCGGTGCTCACCCAGGCCGCCGATGCCATCTCGGGCGGCCGCCCCGGGGCGCGGAGGGAGACGCTGGAGTCCTACGTCAAGCGGCTGGAACGCCTCGAGGAGATCGCCGGCAGCTACCCGGGGGTCGACAAGGTGTTCGCCATGCAGGCCGGCCGCGAGGTCCGGATCATGGTCAAGCCGGAGGACGTCGACGACGTCGCCGCCCAGGTGCTGGCCCGCGACATGGCCAAGCGGGTCGAGCAGGAGCTCCAGTACCCGGGGCAGATCAAGATCACCGTGGTCCGAGAGATCCGCAGCATCGAGTACGCCAAGTGAGCCGGAGGGTCTGTGGACCCCAAGGGGGGTGCCCCGGATGAGGTGGCCAACCGGACCGGCGGAGTACCATCCGGCGCGATGAGCGAGCGCTACCTGATCCGCACCTTCGGGTGCCAGATGAACGAGCACGACTCCGAGCGGCTGGCCGGGCTGCTCGAGGCCGAGGGGCTGAAGCGGGCCGCCGGGCTGGACGACGCCGACCTGGTCGTGCTCAACACCTGCGCGGTCCGTGAGAACGCCGACAACAAGCTCTACGGCACGCTCGGGCACCTGGCGACCACCAAGGCCAGGCGCGGGCTCACCATCGCCGTCGGCGGCTGCCTTGCCCAGAAGGACCAGGGCAGGGTGCTGGAGCGGGCGCCCTGGGTCGATGTGGTCTTCGGGACCCACAATCTGCACAGCCTTCCGGTGCTCTTGCGCCGGGCCCGCGAACAGGGCACCGCCCAGGCCGAGTTCTTCGACGAGATGCAGCGGTTCCCCTCGGCCCTGCCGGCCAGACGGGCCAGCGAGTATTCGGCCTGGGTGGCCGTCAGCGTCGGTTGCAACAACACCTGCACCTTCTGCATCGTCCCCAAGCTGCGGGGCAAGGAGCGAAGCCGCCGGCCGGGCGACGTGGTCGCGGAGGTCCAGGCACTCGCCGACGCCGGGGTGATCGAGGTCAGCCTGCTCGGGCAGAACGTCAACTCCTACGGGACCGACCTGCCAGGGCACCGGCAGCTTTTCGGGGACCTGCTCCGAGCCCTCGACGGGGTCGAGGGGCTGGAGCGGCTGCGCTTCACCAGCCCCAACCCCAAGGACTTCCGCGACGACGTGGTCGAGGCCATGGCCGCCTGCCGGCCGCTGTGCGAGCACGTCCACTTCCCGCTGCAGTCCGGCTCCGACCGGGTGCTGCGGCTGATGCGCCGCGGCTACCGCCGCCGCCGCTACCTCGAGATCCTCGGCAACCTGCGGGCGGCCATCCCCGGTGTGGCCTTCTCCACCGACATCATCGTCGGCTTCCCCGGCGAGACCGAGGCCGACTTCGCTGACACCCTCGCCGTGGTCGAGCAGGCACGGTTCGACTCGGCCTTCACCTTCCAGTACTCCCCGCGCCCCGGCACCGAAGCCGCCTCGATGCCCGACCAGGTCCCTCCGGACGTGGTCAAGGACCGGTTCCAGCGGCTGCTTCAGCTGCAGGAACGTCTCAGCCTGGACGCCAACCGCTCCCTGCTGGGCAGCGAGGTCGAGCTCCTGGTCGAGCACTCCACCTCCAAGACCAACCCCACCCGGATGTCCGGTCGGACCCGCGGCAACAAGCTCTGCCATTTCCCGCCGGCGGGTCCTGCCGGTGTCGGGGTGGTGCCGGGGGACCTGGTGACGGTGCGGGTGGAGCAGGCTGCGCCCCATCACCTGGTTGGGGGCCCGGTGCTGGTCCACCGGCCGCGGCGGCTGGCCGGCGAGGCGTGCGGGTCCGCCCCGACGCCACGCCCGTTGCCGGCCGGCGCGGTGCCGTTGCCGCTGGTCGGCTGACGGCTCCGCCCATGCCGCCGGCTGCGGCCGCCGTCCTGCCGCATCCCCCCCTGCTCGTCCCCGCGCTGGCCGGAGCAGCCGCGCCAGAGCTGGAGCCGCTGCGACATGCCTGCCGGCTGGCCCTGGAGGCCGTCATCGCCGCCGCCGGCACCATCATCCTGATCGGCGACGGCCCCGTCTGGGGCGCCCCCCAAGCAGGGGCCCCCGGGTCGTTCCGACCCTACGGAGCCGACCTCGAGGTCGTCCTGCCCGCCCCGCTCGACCTCGACCTCACCGGCCTCCCGGAGCCCGCCCGGCTCGCCGACCTGCCCCTGTCCCTGGCCGTGGCCGCCTACCTCCTGGCCGAGCTCGACACCCCCCCGGCCCGCCTGCTCGCAGCCACCGCCCCAGCCTCCCTGGGCCCCGGCGCGGCAGCAACCATCGGCCACCACCTGGCCGCCACCGCCCAGGGCCCCGGCGCGACCGCCGGCACTCCCACCGTGGGTGGGGAGGGGCCGGTTGGCGTGGGTGGGGAGGGGCCGGTTGGCGTGGGTGGGGAGGGGC
>DATHIG010000304.1:0-2078 GCA_035490035.1 Actinomycetes bacterium | reverse complement strand
GCTGCTGGTCGGCCGGTTCCTGGTCGCCGGCGGCGACGGCGGCGACCCGCCGGTCCCGCCGGCCACCGGGGCGGGCAGCGCGGCCGCCGTGGCCCGGCTCCAGGACCAGCTGCGCCGGCGTCCCGACGAACCCCGGCTGCTCACCCAGCTCGGCGTCGCCTACGTCACCAGGGCACGGGAGACCGCCGACCCGAGCTTCTACGCCAGCGCCGATGGCGCGCTGGAGCGGGCGGCCAGGCTCGCCCCCGGCGACGCCGACACCTTGATCGCCCGTGGCCTGCTCGACCTCGGCCGCCACGACTTCCGGGCCGCGCTGGCCTGGGGCACCAGAGCACTGAAGGCCAACCCGGACGCTCCCGACGCCTACGGGGTCGTCTTCGACGCCCTGGTCGAGCTCGGCCGCTACCGGGCCGCGGTCACCACCGCGCAGGCGATGGTCGACCGCAAGCCGGCGCTTGGCAGCCTGGCCAGGGTGTCCTACGCCCGCGAGCTGCTCGGCGACCAACCCGGAGCGGTCGCGGCCATGATCCAGGCGGCCGCCGGCAGCGGCTCGGCCACCGACCGGGCGTACGTGCAGACGCTGATCGGCAACCTCCACCTCGGGGCCGGCCGCCGCGCGCCGGCCGAGGCCGCCTACCGGCGGGCCCTTGACGGCCTGCCGGGCTATGGGCTGGCCGAGGTCGGCCTGGCCAGGGTCGCGGCCGCCCGCGGCGACCTGGCCGCCGCGGCCAGGCTGCTGGAACCGGCCGCCGCGCGCCTGCCCATGCCCGCCACCGTTGCCCTGCTCGGCGACGTGCTGGCGGCCAGCGGCGACGATGCCGCGGCTGGGCGCCAGTACCAGCTGGTCCGGGTCATCGAGCAGCTCAACCAGGCCAACGGCGTGGCCGTCGACCTGGAGCTGGCCCGGTTCGAGGCCGACCACGCCCGAGACCCGGGCGCCGACCCCGACCGGGCGGTCGCCATGGCCAGACGCGCCCTGACCGAGCGGCCCAACATCTACGGCGAGGACACCTTCGGTTGGGCCCTGCGCCAGGCCGGCCGGGCCCGCCAGGCGCTGCCCCACGCCCGGGCTGCGGTGCGACTCGGCACCCGCGATGCGCCGCTCTGGTACCACCTGGCCGCCGTCGAGGCCGACCTCGGCATGACCGCCCCGGCCCGCCGCCACCTGGCCGAGGCGTTCGAGATCAACCCCGACCTGACCGTGCGTGACCGGCCCGCCGCGCTGGCCCTGGCCGGGCGGCTCGGCCTGCCCGCCCCAAGCCGGACGAGCGGCCGGTGAGGCAGGTCACACGCCGCGGCGCGCCGCCACGCCGGGGGACCACCCCGGCGGCCCGGCCTCGCCGCCGCGGCGCGCCGCCACGCCGGGGGACCACCCCGGCGACTCGGCCTCGCCGCCGCGGCGTCCTGGCCGCCCTCGCCGCCGTGCTGCTGGCGGCCGGGGCGGCCCCGGCGGCCGCCCATCCCCTCGGCAAGTTCACCGTCAACTCCTACAGCGGCCTGCGGGTCGCTCCCGACCGGCTGGTCGTCGACCACGTGCTCGACATGGCCGAGATCCCAACCTTCCAGACCCGCCAGACGATCGACGGCGACCACGACGGCCAGGTCAGCGGGGCCGAGGCCGCCGGCTGGCGGGACCGGGAGTGCCAGCGGCTGGCCGCCGGGATGCGGGCGACGGTCGACGGGCGGGCGCTGCCGCTGCGGGTCACCGGGTCGTCGCTGGCCTTCCCGGACGGGGTCGGCGGGCTGGAGACGCTACGACTGGAATGCGCGCTGGCCGCGCCGCTGCCGGTCGGGGGCGGCCACGCCGTGGCCTACGCCGACGACAACCTGGCCGGGCGGGTCGGCTGGCGGGAGATCACCGCCGTCGGCGACCGCGCCACCCTGGAAGCGGCCGATGTGCCAGCGCGCAGCGCCAGCGCCCGGCTCACCGCCTACCCCATGGACCAGCTCGGCTCCCCGCCCGACCAGCGCACGGCCGCGCTCCGGTTCCGGCCGGGCGGCCCTCCCGCCGCCGCGGCACCCACCGGCGGGCCCGGGGCCGCGCCCGCGCCGGGGGCCGGGTCCCCGGTCACCGGCGG
>DATHIG010000303.1:0-2440 GCA_035490035.1 Actinomycetes bacterium | reverse complement strand
TCATTTCCACCATTCTCGTCGTCGGCTCCGCGGCCACCGTCGAGGCCGACATGGACGGCACCCTGGTCAACCCGATCCTGTCCAGCGTCGGCGGCGTGGGCGTGCCGATGAAGGTCGACGTCCAGGCCCGAAGGACAGCCGGTGCCAACTCAGTCGCAGTCCTCGTCCTGCACAAGCTCGGCAAGGGCACGTAGGAAAGGGGTGAGGTGTGGCTGAGCTGAGCACATTCCCGACGCAGAACAGCGGCCCGACCGGGACCAATGACTCGCGTGAAGTCGCCGCGAACGTCGGCTCCCTGGTCGCACCCGGTGTCGCCGCGCTCAAGTCGAAGTCGGGATTCCGGCCCTCCGGCGGTGCATCGCCTGGTCTGGTTACCGCGACCGGCACGCCCGACGCCAATGTGCATGTCGCGCCGTTCAATTTGTTCTTGCAGAACATCCGCGGCTCCGGGCTCGGTGTCTACTTCGCGTGCCTGGACGCCATCAAAGACATCAATATCTTGAGCACGCCGGCCGACCCGACCAACCCCCGCGACGACCTGATCATCGCGCAGCAGAGCGACATCACCGACGCTGACGCAAATTCCGACTTCCTCGTCCGCCATGTTGTCGGCACCCCGGCCGGTGTCCCGGCCGACCCTTCCGTGTCTGGCTCAACCAACTTCATCACCCTCGCGCGGGTACGCGTCGCCGCGAACGCGACGAGCATCGCTGGCGCCGCCATCACCGACCTCAGAACAACGGGCCACGCCAAGAGCCTGACGGGCGGGCTGTTCACGGTGGCGTTGGGTGGGCTGCTGCCGGTGGCGTCGCTGGCGGAGATGAACGCGCTGACCGGCGTCTACGACGGGTTCCATATCTGGCGTTCCGACCTGAAGGCGATCCTGGCCAACGACGGGGCCGGCGGTTGGCGCTACTTCAGCCGCCCCACCGACGCGACCGTGGCGACGTCGGAGACCACCGCGTCTACTTCTTTTGTGGACTTGGCCACGCCCGGCCCGGCGATCACATTGGAGACCGGCACCACCGCGCAGGTGACTCTCACGCTGTCGATGTTCAGCAGCGGCTCGTTTCACACCTTCATGGGGTTCGCCGTCTCGGGTGCGAGCACGCTCGCGGCCGCCGACATCCGGTCGCTGTTCTTCGTTTCAAACACGAATCCTCACCGCATGTCGGCCACGTACCTGGTCACCGGCCTGACGGCGGGAAGCAACACCTTCACGGCCAAGTACCGGGCCGGGGCGGGCACCGGCACCTTCCACGACCGCAACATCATCGTCGCCCCCTGCTAACCGGAAAGGCCAATCGTGTCCCTCGGCTATCCGACCACCAAGAACGACATCGACTCGGCCGCAGGCGGGCTGGCGGTCGACGTGCGCAACGTCATGCAGGCGGCCAAGAATTTCAGGCTCATGGTCAACGGCCTGACCGACCCGGCGCTGGAGGCGCTCGGATACACCGTGGACGACATCGCGCGTCTGCGGTCCGGTTCCCTCGACTTCGACAAGTTGGCCGACGTCTACCTGGGCGCCGCGACACAGACCCCGGCGTACGACTTCCGCACCTTCGCGAAGTTCTGGCTCGGTACGGCCTGACATGGCCATAGCCGCCTACTACGCCTGGGACGGCGCCGGGCGACCCATCGAGCCGGCGCGCCCGATCCGCGAGTTCGTCGGCAAGATGAAGGTGGCATTCCCGAAGGCGGCCAACCTGTTCGGTTGGTACGCCGACGACGCGCACTATCAGGCCAACTTCCCCGAGGACCACACCCCGTACTCGCGCACGCCGTGGCCGATCTCGCCCAACCCCTACCCAGTCGTATTCGCCACCGACGTGATGCACCGCCTAGACCTGGGCGTGGACTGCGGCGTGCTGTTCCCGTACTGGCTTGCCGAGGCCAAGGCCGGTCGTATGCCGTGGCTCAAGTACATGATCTGGCAGGCGAAGCTCTACAGCGTCCGCAACAACTGGGCGTCACAAGCAAACTCAGGCCACTTCGACCACGTGCATCTGTCGGGCCGCACCGACCACAAAGACACAACCCTGGGCGCATGGAGCCCCGTGCCCGGCACGACAGGAGACGACGTGAAACTGTTCAAAACTCAGGCCAGCTCCAGCGTGTGGGTCAGCGACGGCATACGCCGCCGGCCGCTGCGCAGCTGGCCGTTGGTGCAACTGGTCTACGGACAGAACCCGCCCATCATCGTGGTGGCCAACGATGCCGAGCTGGACGACGCCGCCGGGCCAGTCGACCAGTTCGGCGGCGCCGGTGGCACGGAGCCGCTCACGCCGGAGCAGCTGGCCGAGATCGCCGCCGCGGCGAAGGCCGGCGCTGAGGCCGGGTCGCCGAGCGAGGAGTTCCTCGTGCAATCGGCGTTCAAGGGCGCCCAAAAGGCCGAAGACGAGTAGCACGTACGTGGTTCGCACCCAGGTTCTCATTC
>DATHIG010000302.1:0-4900 GCA_035490035.1 Actinomycetes bacterium | reverse complement strand
CTACGCACGAGGACGGAGAAGGCCTTCGAGAAGCAGTCCGGTATGAGGCTGACTCGCGCGAAGATGACGGAATATGCGAACGCAATGCGCAGCTGCAGCCGTGAGCTGGCGCGAACCGGATCCCCCAGCGACCGCCTGGAGCCGGTCTATGTCACGGTCAAGAAGGCGTGCCGAACCTTCGACAAGGGTGCGAAATGCTGGGCCACGGCCGCAAGCGTCAGTATGGGGTCCGGTGGGGTGATCACCGGCCACCGCGGCCACAGCCCCCGCCACGGGTTTGAGTCTCCCATGACCGGGCCGGCCCCGGGGCCGTCATCTATCGAGATCCCGTGATCCGAGCCGCGGTCGGCGCCTCACACGGTGATGACGGTTTTTCCTTGGGCGTGTCCTTCGCCTTGATACCGGAGGGCGTCAGCGACCTCACCCAACTCGTAGCGTCTGTCGATGACCGGTGTGACCTCCCCGGCTTCGATGAGCTCCTTCAGGACAACGAGGTCCTTGTGGGTCGATTTCGCGATCCACGTCACGATTTTCTGGCTCCCGAACCGTGACAGCACCATCGCACCGATGATCCGAGCCACAGGCCCGAGCCAACGACCGCCCTCCCCACCGCATAGCACCAGCGTCCCCTCGGGGGCTAGTGCACGCCGGCAGTCTGCCAGCGAACGGGTCCCCGCCAACTCGAAGATGAGATCGTAGCGCCGCCCGCTTCGGGTGAAGTCCTCCTGGGTGTAGTCGATCACCTGGTCGGCGCCGATCGAGCGGACCATGTCCACGTTCCTCGTGCTGCACACCCCGGTCACGTCCGCTCCGAACGACTTGGCAAGCTGCACGGCGAACGTCCCCACACCTCCCGACGCACCGATGATCAAGACCTTGTGCCCTGGCTGGATCTGTCCTTTGTCGCGCAGACCCTGCAGGGCGGTGACTCCCGCCACCGGTACGGCCGCCGCCTGCTCAAAGGTCAGGTTGGCAGGTTTCAGGGCGATTCCATCCTCCGACACATCGACATACTCGGCATAGGCGCCGCTGTGCTCGCCGAACACCTCATCGCCGGGCCGAAACCGGGTTACGTTGCTGCCGACCGCTTCAACCCGCCCGGCCATATCCAGTCCCAGTATCTTGTTCTTTGGTTTGGACAGCCCAACCGCCATGCGCATGACGTATGGCGTGCCGGTCAGGAGGTGCCAGTCCGCTGGATTCACGGAAACCGCGTGCACTCGTACCAGCACCTCATCGTCCTTGACGACCGGCTTGTCGACCTCTCGGAGTTCCAGCACGTCAGGTTCGCCGTATTTGTCGTAGACGATCGCCTTCATCGTGTTCTCCTGCGCCGTAGCCGGTTTGGTGCCAGTCAGTACAGCACAACGGCCGATGTCCGAGTTCGAGTCTCCCAACCGCGATCCTGTTCCGGCCAAGCCGCGAGACGGGATGCTTTCAAAGCCACCTGACCTGCTCAACCGTGTCGGCCGCGGGTTCCGTCCGCGTTCCGTCAGTCGGGACAGAATCGTCCCTCAGCAAGGCAAGTATGCATACCGCGCGGGCTTGACAGTGGTGGGGATAACCGTTAGACATAGTAGCTAACGGTTATAGGAGGGTCCAATGCAGCAGGAAGTGGTGCTGGCGATGCTGGCCAAGGAGCCGTCGTACGGCTACCAGCTGCGCGCGCGGCTGCGCGACGCGCTCGGCCCTCTCGGCGACGCGATGAACGCTGGGCAGGTCTACGTCACGCTGACCCGACTGGAAAAGGCCGGCCTGGTAGCGGTCGAGAGGTCTGCCGATGGCGCCGACCGGTCGGATCGCAAGGTGTACGCGCTCACCCCCAACGGCCAACAGCGAGTGGCCGAGTGGATCGCCGAGGTGGGTTGGCCAAGACCCGACCTCGCGGAGTTCCATCTCAAGCTGATCGCGGCCGCGGCGGCCGGGCTGGCCGACCCGCTCACCATCGTCGACACCCAGCGCCGCGAGCTGCTGCGCCGGTTGCGTGACGCCCAGCGCGCCGCCATGGCCGAGCCGGACCGCTCGGTGGCGGCGCTGTTGTTGGAGGGCATCGTGCTCCGGCTTCAGGCGGACCTGCGCTGGCTGGAGGCATGTGAGAAGAACTGGACCTCCCGAAGGAGTGGATCGTGAGCAACGCCGCCGACACGTCCGTGCTTCGCGCCCGCGGGTTGCGAAAGGAGTACGGCAAGGGGGAAGGATTGGTGCGCGCCGTCGACGGGGTCGATCTCGACATCGGCGCGGGAGAGACGGTGGCGGTGATGGGGCCCAGCGGCTGCGGGAAGTCCACGCTGCTGCACCTGCTCGGGGGGCTGGACCGGCCCTCGGGTGGAGAGGTGTCGCTGAACGGCCGTCGCATCGACGACATCGGCGAGAAGGCCCTGGCCCGGATGCGGCGGACTGCCGTCGGCTTCGTCTTCCAGGCCTTCCACCTGATGGAGGAGCTCACCGCCGTGGAGAACGTCGAGCTGTCCGCGCTGCTGGCCGGACGCTCGCCGCGGGCGGCCAGACGGCGTGCGGAGGAGCTGCTGGAGCAGGTCGGACTTACCGACCGGGCGCGGTTCCTGCCCTCGGCGCTGTCCGGCGGCCAGCGGCAGCGGGTCGCGATCGCCCGGGCGTTGAGCAACGAACCGCTGCTCGTTCTCGCCGACGAACCCACCGGAAATCTGGACAGCGCCGCCACCCTGGACGTCCTCAAGCTCTTCGAGAGCCTGCACGAGTCAGGGCAGACGCTGGTCATCGTCACCCACGACGCGCGGATCGCGGCCACCGCAGACCGGATGATCTCGATGCGCGACGGCGCGTTGGTGGACGAGACCAGGTTGTCCGGTGGCACCACCGGGCAGCTCGGCGCCCTTGTCGGGCTGGAGGACTGAGGGCGATGGGCCGAATCCTGCTCGTGGGCCGCCTCGCCGTGCGTGACCTGCGGCGGCGCCGCATCGAGGCCGCGCTTCTGCTGCTGGCCATCATGGCGGCCACCACGACGTTGACGCTCGGGCTCGTCCTGCACGAGGCGGCCAGCGACCCGTACCAGAGCACCCGGGAGGCGACCAACGGACCCGACGTGGTCGCCACCGTCGACCAGCCCGCCGAGCTTTCCGGCCTCGAGGCCATGGCCAGCGCTCCCGGCGTCATCGACCACAGCGGACCATACCCGGTCACCCCGGCGGAACTTCAGGCATCCGCTCGAACGTCAGATGTGCAGGCCGTGGGGCGCGACGCCGCGCCCGCGTCGGTCGACCAGCCCGAGCTGATACAGGGCAGCTGGGTCAGCGATGGCGGCGTGGTGGTCGAGGCAGCCTTCGCCAACGTGCTCGATGTGCGCGTGGGTGATCCGGTCACTGTGGACGGCCGGTCGTTCGAGGTCGTCGGCGTTGCGGTCACCGCCGCCATGCCGCCCTATCCGGAGGCGTCCTGCTTTGTCCCCTGCATGGTCGGTGCCATTCCCGACGAGCTGGCCGACGCCGGACTACGTCAGGGGCTGTTGCTCAATCCCGGCCTGGTCTGGCTCACCCAGGCGGATGCGCGGAGCCTCACTGCCGATTCAGACTCCCTGTCCTACGTGATGAACCTGAAGCTGGCGGAGCCAGCCGAAGCCCAGGCGTTCGTCGACGCAAACCCCCCGGCGAGTATGGACGCTCCACGCCTGGAGTCCTGGGAGGACATCCTCGAAGAGGCCACCGAGCTGGCCAGAGACGCCCAGATCGTTCTGGTGGCTGGAGCCTGGCTGCTTGGTCTGCTCGCCGTGGCCAGTGTCTCGGTGCTGGTCGGCGGCCGGATGGCCGACCAGACCAGACGCGTCGGACTCCTCAAGGCGGTCGGCGGCACACCGAGCCTGGTCGCTGCCGTGCTGCTCGCGGAGTATGTCCTCGTGACAATCGTCGCGGCCGCGGCTGGGTTGGCGGTCGGATCGCTGACTGCTCCGTTGCTTACCGAGTCCAGTGCCGGCCTCATCGGCAGCGCTGGTACGCCGCCGATCACCATGTCCACGGTCGGTTTGGTGACCGCCGTGGCACTCGGGGTCGCGGCGGTCGCGACCTTCGTGCCTGCCGTCCGCGCTGCCCGCACCAGCACCGTCCACGCGCTGGCCGACTCGGCCCGCCCACCCCGCCGCACCGGCTGGCTGATCGCGATCTCGGCGCGACTGCCCGTCCCGTTGCTTCTCGCCTTGCGGGTCGCCGCCCGCCGGCCGCGCCGCGTCGTGCTGGGTGTGGTCAGTATCGCGATCACGGTCAGCGGGATCGTCGTCGCACTGGTACTCAACGCCTTCCTCACGACCCAACCACTCGCCAGCGGATATGACGATGCTCAGGTGGAGCTGCTTAGCCAGGTGCTCCTTGTGGTGATGGTCATACTGCTCTCCCTGGCGGCGGTCAACGCCATCTTCATCACCTGGGCGACGGTGCTCGACAACCGGCATTCCTCGGCGCTGGCGCGCGCCCTCGGCGCGACCCCTCGTGAAGTGGGTTCAGCGCTGGCGGCCGCGCAGGTGCTCCCCGCGCTCGTCGGCGCTATCTTGGGCGTTTTCCCAGGAAGCGTCGCACTGTTCGCCGCCATAAACGCGATAAACGACAACGACAACGACGCGACGCTCCCGCCGCTCTGGCAGCTGCTCGCCCTGGTGGCGGGGACCATGCTCGTGGTGGCGTTGCTCACGACCATTCCCGCCCGCCTCGGCGGCCGCCGTCCCGTGACCGAGACTCTCCAAGCCGAGCTCGGATGATTCGAGCAGGTCTGCCGGAGCTTGGCACGGGAGTACCACGAGCACGCCCGCCCAGCGCATGGGGTGGCGCTGTGGTGGCTGGTGGCTCATGCACCGAAGATCCCACAACGGCAACAGCCATTCCCCTCCATCGCGCCGCGCTTCGGCAACAGTAGGCCACGATCATGCGGCCGACAGGCC
>DATHIG010000301.1:0-3124 GCA_035490035.1 Actinomycetes bacterium | reverse complement strand
GACCACGATCGCGGGTTTGGCCGAGATATCGGTTAGCATCCTCGGCGGAGAATGCCCATGCAGCTGCCCAACCCGCCCTGGTACCGCCGCTGGTCGGTCATCCTGGCCGGCATCATCGTGCTGGCCGCGCTCACGGCCCTGCTCGGCTGGCGGGGGCTGCAGCAGGCGGCCAGCCCGGCCACCGCCACCCCGACCGTGCCACCCACGACCCTGGCCGAGCCGACCACGACCCAGCCGCTGACCCCGCCGCCGCCGACCACCAAGGCGAGGCCAGGGGTCCTGTGGGAGAAGAAGGGCAGCGACACGCACCGGAGCCGGCCGTTCAGGGCGCCTGCCAGCTGGCGCATCGTCTGGTCGTTCGACTGCTCAGACTTCGCCAGGTACGGCGGCGGCAACTTCAAGCTCACCGGCCAGGGCGCCTTCGAGCGGGTCCTGATCCAGGAGTTCGACGTCAAGGCCAACGGCACCCGTTCGGTGACCGGCGGCGGCTTTGGCCGCCTGGTCATCACCTCGGTCTGCGAACACTGGACCGTCAAGGCGCTACCCGCCTGACCGCACGCCAGCCCGACCGGCGCGGGTCCACCAGAGGCTGGCGGCTGCTCCCGTCTCCGGCAGCTGTCACCATCCTGTCATCCGTCGGCGGCCCCGAACGGGGTGCCACCTGCCCGTAGAATCGTCGGCCCGCGCACCTGGCGGCCCACGAGGAGGAAGACCGGCTTGGAAGCGACTGCTGGCACGGGACGGTTGGCGATCGTCGGCGGGCGGGTCATCCCCGTCGAGGGCACGCCCATCGAGGACGGTGTCGTCCTGATCGACCAGGGCCGGATCGAGGCCGTCGGCCGGGACGTGCGGGTGCCCGACGGCGTCGACCGGGTCGACGCGGCCGGGAAGGTGGTCCTGCCGGGCCTGGTCGACGCGCACGTGCATCTGGGCGTGCACGAGGAGGGCGAGGGCTGGGCCGGCCAGGACACCAACGAGCTGACCGACCCGGTCACCCCGCAGGTCCGCGCCCTGGACGCCATCAACCCCGACGACCTCGGCTTCGTTGACGCGGTCGCCGGCGGGGTCCTGACCGTGAACGTCAACCCGGGCTCGGGCAACCCCATCGGCGGCCAGACGGCCGCGGTCCGCTGCGCCGGGCGGACGGTCGACGAGATGCTCCTGCGGGCGCCGAGCGGGATGAAGTCGGCCCTTGGCGAGAACCCCAAGCGGGTCTACGGCGAGCGCAAGCAGCTCCCCTCGACCCGGCTGGGCACCGCCGCGGTGATCCGCGACGCCCTGGTCAAGGCGGCCAACTACCTGGCCAAGCTGGAACGCGGCGACGACGAGTTCGTCGAGCGGGACCTGCGCTGGGAGGCGCTCGGCCTGGTGCTGCGGGGCGAGATCCCCTGGCGCCAGCACTGCCACCGGGCCGACGACATCGCCACCGCCCTGCGCCTGGCCGACGAGTTCGGCTACCGCCTGGTCATCGACCACGGCACCGAGGCGGTCCTGCTCGCCGACCGCCTGGCCGACCGCGGCGTGCCGGTCCTGATCGGCCCCCTGCTCACCTCCCGCTCCAAGGTCGAGCTGCGCAACCGCTCCCTGGCCAACCCGGGCCGCCTGGCCGCCGCCGGGGTCGAGCTGGCCATCATCACCGACCATCCGGTGATCCCCGTCCACCTGCTGGCGATCCAGGCCGGCCTGGCCGTCAGGGAGGGCCTGGACCCGGCGGCGGCGCTGCGCGCCATCACCCTCACCGGCCCGTGTCCTCGGTCTGGACGACCAGCTCGGCTCGCTGGAGCCCGGCAAGCACGCCACCTTGTGCGTCTGGTCCGGCGACCCGCTCGACGCCCGCTCCCGGGTCGAGGCCGCCTGGATCGAGGGCCGGCCGGTGCTCAGCGCAGCACCGCCCGGTCCCTCTCACCCGGTGTCGAGGGCCTGACGGACGGCGGTGGCGACCCGGTCGGCGGTGGGGACGACGGCCTGTTCGAGGTTGGCGGCGAACGGGAGGGGGACGCACGCGCCGGCGACCCGCTTGACGGGGGCGTCGAGGTCGTAGAACCCCTCGTCGGCGACGATCGAGGCCACGGTGGCGCCCCAGCCGCCCTGGTAGGGGTTCTCCTCCACGATCACCAGCCGGCTGGTGCGGGCGACGCTGTCAAGCACCATGCGGGCGTCGAGGGGGACCAGGCAGCGCAGGTCGATGACCTCGCAGCCGATCCCGTCGCCGGCAAGGCGCTCGGCCGCGGCCAGCGCGGTCGGGACGGTGGAGGCGAGGGCGACCAGGGTGACGTCGTCGCCCTGGCGGCGCACCTCGGCGACGCCGAGGGGCAGGAGGTGATCGCCGGGCGGGGGCTCGCCCTTGCTGGCGAACAGCTGCTTGTGCTCGAACACCAGCACCGGGTCGTCGCTGCGGATGGCGGCGGCCATCAGGCCGACCATGTCGGCGGGGGTCGAGGGGGCCGCGATCTTCAGGCCGGGCACGGCCAAGGCCCAGTTCTCGACCGCCTGGGAGTGCTGGGCGCCGAACCCCAGGCCGCCGCCGTTGGCGGTGCGGACCACCAGGGGCACGGTCACCTGGCCGCCGGTCATGTAGCGCATCTTGGGGATCTCGTTGGCCACGTAGTCCCAGCAGCAGGCGAGGAAGTCGGAGAACATGATCTCGGCCACCGGGCGCAGGCCGGTCATGGCCGCGCCCATGGCCGCGCCAACGATCGCCTGCTCGCTGATCGGGGTGTCCCAGACCCGCTCGGGGCCGAACTCGGCGAACAGCCCGGCGGCCGTCTTGAACACGCCCTCGGCGGCGCCGATGTCCTCGCCGAGGCAGACCACGGTGGGGTCGCGGCGCATCTCCTGGGCGATGCCGGCGGCCACCGCCGCCCGGTAGGTGATCAGGTCCGCCATTGCGCGCCTCCCATTGACTCCCCAGGCACGGTGCTCAAGTGCGCCATTGCGCGCCCCCGTCCGCCCATACGTCGGTGAAGGCGGTCGACTCGTCGGGGGGCGGGGCCGCCTTGGCCGCGTCGACGGCCGCCGCAACCTCCTCCCCTGCCCGGCTGTCGAGCCGGTCGATGGCCGGCTGGTCGACCACACGGTCACGCAGCCGCTCGGCCAGGACCAGCAGGGGGTCGCGCTTGAGCCA
>DATHIG010000300.1:0-3871 GCA_035490035.1 Actinomycetes bacterium | reverse complement strand
CTGGGCTACCAGCTGGAGGAGCCGCCGGCCGGCTTTGAGACCTGGCAGGCGTACTGGGTCAGCCGCGGCCTGCCGGAGGAGGAGGTGGAGGACGGGTACGACTCGATCGTCGACCCCGAGCGTGTCAGGCCGCGGATCTGGTTCCAGCCGGTGCCCGAACCCAAGGTCGTCAAGAACCGGGTCCACCTCGACCTGGGCGTGAGCGGCGGCCGCGAGGTCCCGCTGGCGACCCGGCGGCAGCGGGTGGACGCTGAGGCCGACCGGCTGGTCGGCGCCGGCGCAACCCGGCTGCGCGTGCTGTCCGAGGAGGCGGTGGACCACTACGCCGTGGTGCTGCAGGATCCCGAGGGCAACGAGTTCTGCCTCCACTGAACACGCGCCTGACGCGCAGCTTCGCCATCGCCGGTCGAGCGCGGCTGCGGAGGTATCCTCGGGTTGGCCGGATCCGAGAGAAGGAGAAGCCGGCACGGTGAGCGACATCGACACAGGTCAGGGCGAGGCAGGCCCGGTTGCCGGGCTGCGTGAGCAGGTGCGGGAGGCGGCGAGGGCGGCGACCGCCCATGAGCTCGCCCCCAGGGCGCCCAGTGCCTCGAGGGTGACGCTGTCGCAGCACATGGACCTGGCCCATGCCAACTTCATGGGGAACGTGCACGGCGGCGAGATCATGAAGCTGATCGACACCGCAGCCGGGATCGCGGCCAGCCGGCATGCCGGCGGGCCGGTGGTGACGGCGTCGCTGGACGAGATGAGCTTCATGCATCCGGTGCATGTGGGCGACGTGGTGCTGGTGCACGCGTCGGTGAACGACGTCGGCCGGACCTCGCTGGAGGTCGGGGTCCGGGTGGAGAGCGAGGAGATCCTCAGCGGCCGGCGGACCCACACCTCCTCGGCCTACCTGGTGTTCGTCGCCCTCGACGAGCGGGGGCAGCCCCGGCCGGTGCCGGCCCTTGTCCCGGAGACCGACAGGGACCGCCACCGCCAGGCCGAGGCCAAGATCCGCCGCGAGCACCGCCTGGCCAAGGCCGAAGCCATCCGCCGCCGACGCGACCAGCTCGACGCGTGAGCGTCGCCCGCCCGCCGGACGGGTCGTTCCCCCGAGGTCCGGCCGGAGGGGTGCCCCGGCTGGGCGCGGAGATCCCCCGGAGGGGTCCCCAGGGGGATCGGGAGGGGCGGGCGGCGGTCCCGCTGCAGCAGGCGATGGCCGGGCTGCTGCTGGCCGCGGCCGTGCTGTGGCTGCTGGCGCCGTTCGCCGGGGTCGACCCGCCGGGCGACCTGACCTCCAGCAACGCGCCCTGGACCGACGAGGGCTTCAACCTGGGCAACGCCCGCGAGCGGGTCCTGGCCGGCCACTTCGCCACCGGCGACCTCGACCGCAGCCTCACCAACGGCGCCTACAGCGCGCTGGCCGCCGGGCTGTTCACCATCACCGGGCCCAGCCTGGCCGCCGGGCGGGCCCTCTCCATGGTCGCGGTGGCCGGCGCGGTGCTGCTGCTGGCGCTCGGGCTGGCCGGGCCGCTCGGCCGCCGGGCCGCCCTGCTCGCCGCCGCCGCCCTCGGCGGCAGCAATCTGCTGCTGGAGCACGGCCGGCTGGCCCTGGTCGAGGCCACCGTGGTGGTGCTGCTGGCCGGCGCGTTCGTGCTGGCCGCCAGGGCGGCCTGGCGGCCGTCGGCCGCCGCCGGGATCGGGTTCGGCCTGCTGGTGGCGGCCGCCGTCTCGGTCAAGGCGATCGCGCTGCTGCCGGGCATGCTGATGCTGGCCGTGGTGCTGGTCGCGGCCGCCTTCCGCCGGGACCGGGCGGCGCTGGCCATGGGCCTGGCCGGCCTGGCCACGATGCTGCTGGCCGGGGCGGCCTGGGTGGCCGCCGTGGCCGTGCCCAACTGGGAGCGGTTCCGGACCGCCCTGCGGATCTGGCCGACCGTCGACTACCTGGACGGGCCGGTGGCGGCCGCCGGCCGGCTCGGCCGCTACCTGACCGAATCCGACCAGGCCCTGGTCCGCAGCCTGCCGCTGCTGCTGGCGGCGGCGCTGGGGCTGGCCGCGCTGGCCCGCCGCTGGCCCCGGCTGGCCCCGGCGGCCAGGGACGCGCTGGTCATGGCCGCGCTGTGGGGAGTCGGCCTGTGGCTGGCCGTTGCCGTTGCCGACTACCTGCCCGACCACTACACCCCACCCAACCGCTACGTGGTCCCGGCCCTGCCTGGGCTGGCCGTGCTGGCCGGGTTCGGCCTGGCCGAGCTGGCCGCGGCCGCCGGCCGGCGGAGAGCCACCGTGGTCGGGGTCGCGCTCGGCCTGGCCGTCGCCGTCCCCGGGGTGGCCGTCTACCTGGACGGGGCGCTGGGCAGCGGCCGCTCGCGCGAGCTCGGCCAGCGGGTCCTGGCCGCGTCGCTGCCCGAGGACGCGGTGGTGTACGGCGCCTACGCGCCGACCCTGCTGTTCGACACCAGGCTGGCCGCGCTCACCCCGTGGCCGAGCGCCGACGCCAACGTCCGCGACCCGGTCGGCCGCCTGGGCGTCACCCACGTGCTGGTCGGGGGCCACCCGGCCGACCCGACCGGCCGGGTGCCGACCCTCACCCAGCGGGGGGCCATCTCGCTGCTCGCCCGGGTCCGCTGGGGCTCCCAGGAGCTGGTCCTGTACGGCCTCCCGGCCAGGGCCGAAGCCGGCGTCTCGCCCGTGCCACGGTGATTGACTACCATCCGGAGGCCGGCTCGTCCCGCCCGACCTAGGTAGGTCCTCGATGTCCACTGACCCGTCCCAGCCGAAGGTCGTCGTGGTCATGCCCGCCTACAACGCCGCCCGGACGCTGGTCCGCACCTACCGCGACATCCCGCCGGGTGTGGTCGACCACGTGATCCTGGTCGACGACCTCTCCCGCGACGACACCGTCGCCGTTGCCGAGCTGCTCGACCTGCAGGTCGTCGTCCACCGCCAGAACCTCGGCTACGGCGGCAACCAGAAGACCTGCTACGACACCGCCCTGGCCGAGGGCGCCGACGTGGTGGTCATGCTCCACCCCGACTACCAGTACGACGCCACCCGCATCCCCGAGCTGGTGGCGCCGATCCTGGCCGGCGAGGCCGACATGATGCTCGGCAGCCGCTTCCTCGGCGACCCGCTGGCCGGCGGCATGCCCCGCTGGAAGTACGCCGCCAACCGGTTCCTGACCACCCTCCAGAACCGCGCCTACGACCAGCGCCTGTCCGAGTACCACACCGGCTTCCGGGCCTACTCCCGCAAGCTGCTGGAGACGATCGACTACCGGGCCAACTCCAACGACTTCGTGTTCGACCAGCAGCTGGTCGGCCAGGTCGTCAGGGCCGGCTTCCGCATCGGCGAGATCCCCGTCCCCACCCGCTACTTCGCCGAGGCCAGCTCGGTCAACTTCCGCCGGTCGGTCGTCTACGGCCTATCCACCCTGCGCACCCTCCTCGACCACCGCACCGCCAGCCACACCGAACCGGGTCGCGCCAACAGTCCCGCCACCGGCGCGCCCTGAAGCCGGGTCGGCCTGCGCCGCCCTGACCAGGTCCACGGGGGCCGTTCACGGCGCAGTCGTCCCTGGCCCTGGCCCGCGCGGCGGGTCGGGGGAGGCGGGCCCGGATGCGGGTTGCAGCGTCCTTCAGACGAGCACCGCGACAGCGCGGTCACCGCGCCGCCTTGACGTTTCGGTCACCCGGGCGCAGACGGCTCAGCCGCGAGCACCCCGGGGGGAAGTAGTCAGTGTGCGGGGTCGCGGTTGTACAGCTTCTTGGCCCATACGTAGCCGACCACGGTGATGGCGACGCACCAGGCGGCGGCGAACCAGGCGTTGTCGCCGATGCCGGTGCCGAGCAGCAGCCCACGCACCGTTTCCATGATCGGGGTGAATGGCTGG
>DATHIG010000299.1:0-2352 GCA_035490035.1 Actinomycetes bacterium | reverse complement strand
GAGGATCTTTGTCGCCGGGGCGACCGGGGCGCTGGGCAGCCGGCTGGTGCCGCTGCTGGTCGAGGGCGGCCACCAGGTCGTCGGGATGACCCGCTCCTCCGGGAAGGCCGCCGACCTGCGCGCGGTCGGGGCCGAGCCGGTGGTCGCCGACGGACTGGACCGGGATGCCGTGCTCCGGGCGGTGCGCCAGGCCCGACCCGAGGTGGTGGTGCACCAGCTCACCGCCCTGGCCGGAATGTCCAGCCTCCGGAGGCCAGACAAGGCGTTCGCGCCCACCAACCGTCTGCGCACCGAGGGCACCGATCATCTGCTGGCCGCGGCGCGTGCGTCCGGGGCCAGGCGGTTGGTTGCCCAGAGCTTCGCCGGATGGCCGTACGCCCGGGTCGGTGGGCCGGTGAAGACCGAGAGCGACCCGCTGGATCCCGACCCGCCGGCCGAGCTGCGCCGCACCCTTGACGCCATCCGCCACCTGGAGTCGGCCGTGCTCGAGGCCGAGGGCCTTGAGGGCGTCGTCCTGCGCTACGGCGGCTTCTACGGCCCCGGGACCTCGGCCGGGGACGGCGGCTTCGTGCTGGACGAGCTCCGCCGGCGCCGCTTCCCGATCGTTGGCGCCGGCACCGGTGTCTGGTCATTCGTCCACATCGACGACGCTGCCGCGGCAACGGCCGCGGCCGTCGAGCGCGGGGCACCGGGGGTGTACAACATCGTCGATGACGACCCGGCGCCGGTGTCGGCGTGGCTGCCGGCGCTGGCGGCTGCCATCGGCGCCAAGCCGCCGTGGCGGGTTCCCGCGTGGGTGGCCCGGCTGGCCGCCGGCGAGCACGGGGTGGTGCTGTTGACCCAGGTCCGCGGTGCCTCCAACGCCAAGGCCAGGCGCGAGCTCGGCTGGAAGCCCGCCTACCCGAGCTGGCGCCAGGGCTTCCCAACCGGGCTCGGGCCGTCCCGCGTGCAGAGCAGCCGCGGAGCCGGGTCGCCGTAGACTTCCCGGGATGGTGAGCTGTTCGAGGTGCGGGCAGGACAATCCGCAGGGCTTCCGGTTCTGTGGGGCCTGCGGCACGCCGCTTGCGGCTGCAGGCAGGTCGAGCGATGAAGAACGCAAGGTCGTCACCGTCCTGTTCTGTGACCTTGTCGGCTTCACGGCACGATCGGACCAGGCCGACCCAGAGGACGTCGGCGCCATGCTGCGCCCCTACCACGCCCGGCTGCGCCGGGAGATCGAGCGGTTCGGAGGCACCCTCGACAAGTTCATCGGTGATGCCGTCATGGCGGTCTTCGGTGCCCCGACGACCCACGAGGACGACCCCGAGCGGGCGGTACGCTGCGCGGCCCGCCTGCTCGAGGCCATCGCCGAGCTCAACGAGCTGCAGCCTGCGCTTGCGCTGTCGGTGCGAATCGGGATCACGACCGGGGAGGTGCTGGTGGCGCTCCAACCCGGGGGCGAGACCGAAGGGGTGGTCGGCGACATCGTCAACACCGCCTCTCGCCTACAAGGGGTGGCGCCGGTCAACGGCATCCTGGTCGGCGAGGCCACCTGGCGCGCGACCCGCGCGCAGTTCGAGTACGAGGACCTGGAGCCGGTCCGGGTCAAGGGCAAGGCGCAGCCCGTGCCGGTCTGGCGGCTGGCCGGGGCGCGCAGCCGCTTGGGTGTGGATGTCGACCAGCGACCGGTCACCCCATTCGTCGGCCGTCGCGCCGAGCTTGAGCTGCTCGAACGGTGCTACGTCCGCACCCTGCGGGAGCGCTCGGTGCAGCTGGTCACCTTGCTCGGGGAGCCAGGGGCGGGCAAGAGCCGGCTCGTCCATGAGCTCGCGGCACCTCATCGACGACCGCCAGGAGTTGGTGACCTGGCGCCAGGGCCGCTGCCTTCCCTATGGGGAGGGCATCACCTTCTGGGCCCTCGGCGAGATCGTCAAGGCGCAGGCCGGCATCCTCGAGTCCGACCCACCCGCGCAGGTTGCGGCAAAGCTGGACGGCTCGCTGCAGGCGCTGGTCGACCGGGCCTCGGAGCGGGACTGGCTGCGGGTGCGGCTGGGCTCCCTGCTCGGGCTCGCCGGCGCCGAGGGCCCAAGGGTCGATCAAGCTGAGCTGTTCGCCGCCTGCCGGCGCTTCGTCGAGGCGATGGCCGCCAGAGGGCCACTTGTCCTGGTGATCGAAGATCTGCACTGGGCAGACACGGGGCTGCTGCAGTTCCTTGACTACCTGGTCGACACGCTGACTGGCGTCACCCTGCTGGTCGTCGCGACCGCCCGTGCGGAGCTGCTCGACCGGCACCCCGGCTGGAGCGAAGCCCGGCCGAACGCCACCTCGGTGACGCTTCCCCCGCTCACCGACGCCGAGACGGCGGCGCTCATC
>DATHIG010000298.1:0-2300 GCA_035490035.1 Actinomycetes bacterium | reverse complement strand
CAGACGGGTGATAACCTGGTTGGTCATGCGGACACAGCCGTTAGCTTGGATTCTCGAACAGTGAATTGAGCCCTACTTCTTGCCGACGGCGATCTCGAAGCGCAGCCGGCGCCCGTCCCACCAGGGGACCTCGACCTCGGGTAGGTCGGCGGAGCGCAGCACCGGGCTGTAGGTGCGCTCGGCGATGCGGGCGACGACCTCGGTAGGGCCGAGGGTGACCTGGCCGCTGGTGGAGACAAAGCGGCGCCAGATGGTGTCAGGGGTGGCGGTGGCGTAGCCGGGCAGGCGGCGGCGTAGGGCGTCGTAGGCGGCCTGGGCCCACACGGTCAGGGTGGTGTCCAGGTCGACGTTGAGCGCGACCGCGCTGGAGAGCGCGTCCAGGTGGAAGGAGCGGATCTGCTCGGCCAGGCGCTGCTCAATGGTCATGCGCTGGGCGTAGCGGTCAACCAGCTTGGCGGGCTTGGCGGTGTGGTTGTTGGTGAGGATGAGGGTGGGCTCCTCGTGGCCCAGGCCGCGGACGGCGAGCTGGCGCAGCGGGACCGGGCAGCCCCGAACGGTCACCTGGTCCTCGTGGACGTGGGGGTGGCGGTAAGGGCCGGTGCGGTCCAGGGTGATGCGGGTCCACGCCGTGGCGGGCAGCGCGTCCAGCGCGGCGACGAGCTTGGGGCTGCGGGCGCGCAGGGTGAGAAAGCCGATGCCGGCCTGGTCCAGTGCGAACAGGCCGGCGCCGGTGGTGACCTTGGAGTCGAACACCAGCAGCTCTGGGAGCTTGCCGGTGGCCTGCTGCCAGTGGCGCGCGAACGCCATGACCTCGCCGGCCTGGCTGGGCTTGGTGCAGGTGGCGTTGGCGTAGACGAGGTTGTGGGTCTGGCCGTCCTGGGCGAAGAAGGTCAACACGCTCTCGGTGCGCTGGCTGCGGCGGGGCACGTAGTGGGTCTCCAGGGCCACGTCGTCGCCGTAGTGCATGATCGCGTGGAAGTCCAGGTCGAACTCGGTGCCTGCTGCCTGCCCGGTGCGCAGCATGGCCGGGCCGAGCGCGGCCAGCAGCGCTTGGTCGTGGCGACGGGCCAGCCGGTAGGAGTAGGTGCCCAGCGCGGTCGCCTTGGGTAGGGATTCCAGCCCGGCGAAGGTGGCCAGGGCAGGGTCGGTGGCCACGTCGTCGACGTGGGAGACGCGGCGGCGGCCGATCGCCTTGAGTGCCAGCAGGCTGAGCGCGCTGCAGCAGGCGGGGACCTCGCGGGTGCCGGGCAGGCGGGCGGCGCTGACCGCCGCGGGCAGGTCGAGGGCGACCAGGCCGGGGATCAGCAGCAGCACCCCGGCGTAGTCGCACGAACGGCGCAGCGGCTGGGCTGGCCAGGCGATGCGGCGGGTGCGGGGTGGGTGGTCGCGGCGCGGGGTGCCACGCTGGCCGGCAGGCCGGGTGGGCAGCCGCTCGAACCCCTCGTCGCGGAGCAACTCCCAGATCCCGGTGCGGTTCAGCGGCGTGGCCGTGGCGGCCAGTGCCTGGGTGATCTCGGTGATCGAATGGCCGGCCTGGCGCAACCGCAACACCTCGGCACGGGCCGCCTGCTTGGCTGGGGCGGTGGCGGGTCCGGGACGGCGCCGCGCGAAGAAGTCCCGGTCGCCGGCGCGGAAGTCGCGCACCATCGCCTGCACGCTGGCCTCGGCGTAGCCGAACCGGGTGCCGGCCTGGGCCGCAGTGGCGCCCTCCAGGAAGTAGGCCCGCAGCGCCTCGTAGCGGCGTTGGGCGGTGTCGGTGGGGGTGGCGAAGAACTCCGCCTCCGGCCGGTGCGGTCGTTTCGCTGAGCGCATGGCAGTAGATCATAGAGTGCTGCATGCTGCGCTGTTGCCGCCTCGCTGGCCTCTATAACCGATCCGTGAATCACAATCGTGTAACTCCAACGGTTTCGGATACCGTCAGAGCCTGGGAGGACGCCGCTCCTACCACCCGATCGCCCACACTACGGGATAGACCACCCGTCATGCTCAGCGAATGCTGCCCCACTATCGGGCAGGCAGCACGCCAACCCCTCGCCATACCAACCCTTCTGGCGTTCTGCCGCACGAGCCGACCCAGGCATTCTTGCTGAACGGGGCCAGTTCGAGAATCCGAGTTAGCGGCTGCATCCCGGCGAGTGTCGTTGGCGCGGGGCCGCGCTCGCCGCACGAGTACGACCACACAGCGAGGAGCGATGCCATGACCACCTGGTTGAACACCCCTATCCAGATGCAGTTCCTGCATGCGCGGCTGCCCACAGCAAGCTCGACATCCTCGACGCCGGCCATTTCACCTGGGAGGA
>DATHIG010000297.1:0-2397 GCA_035490035.1 Actinomycetes bacterium | reverse complement strand
AGCCGCAGCCTGCTCGCCGACCTGCTGGACGGGCCGGCCTTGCGGACCTGGTCGACGATCTTCGTCTCGATCACCGTCCAGGCTCTGCCGTTCCTGGTGCTGGGCGTGCTGCTGAGCGGGGCCATTGCCGCCCTGGTGCGTCCTGGCTGGCTGGCCAGCGTGCTGCCCCGCAGGGACATGCTCGCCGTTCCCACCGCCAGCCTGGCCGGGGTGGCCCTGCCGGGCTGCGAGTGCGCCTCGGTACCGATCGCGGCCCGGCTGCGCGCCGGCGGCGTCCAGCCGGCCGCGGCCATGGCCTTCATGCTGGCCGCGCCGGCCATCAACCCGGTGGTGGTGGTGTCGACTGCGGTCGCCTTCCCTGGCCGGCCCGGGATGGTGGTGGCCAGGTTCCTCGCTTCCCTGCTGACCTCGGTGGTGGTCGGGCTGGTCTGGAGCCGCCTCGGCCGCGAGGAGTGGATCGACCGGGCCCGCTCGCGCCTGGTCGAGGGCGACAGCCGCTGGGCGTCGTTCGCCAGGACCGCGCGCGAGGACTTCCTCCAGGCCGGCGGCTGGCTGGTGGTCGGCGCCCTCGCCGCCGCCACCCTGCAGACGGTGGTGCCCCGGACGTTCCTTGACGCCGTGGCCGGCAACCACCTGCTGGCCATCCTGTGCCTTGGCCTGCTGGCGGTGGCGCTGGCCATCTGCTCGGAAGCCGACGCCTTCGTCGCGGCCAGCCTGCGCCAGTTCCCCCTCGACGCCCGGCTGGTGTTCCTGGTCGTCGGCCCGGTCGTCGACGTGAAGCTGATCGCCATGCAGGTCGGGGTGTTCGGCCGCCGCTTCGCGGTCCGCTTCGCCCCGCTGACCTTCGTGGTCGCGGTCGTCTCGGCGGTGCTGGTGGGGCGGTGGCTGCTGTGAACGACCGCCGCACCCAAGGGGCGATCCTGCTGCTGGTGGGGGTGACCGCGCTGTGGCTGGGGCTCACCGACGCCGCGCTGGCCTACGTCAGGGGGGCGCTGCGCCCGCCGCTGGTCGCCAGCGGGGTCGCCCTGCTGGCGCTGGCCGCGGCCGCCCTGCTCGGACGCGACCCCGGCGGCCGGGGGCACGGCCATGGCGCCCCGCGAAGCGGCTGGCTGCTGGCCCTGCCCGTGCTGGTGCTGCTGCTGGTCACCCCGCCGGCCCTCGGCTCGTTCGCGGCCAGCCGCCAGGCCACCCAGGCCGTCCGGGCCGGCAGCGACCCGGCCGGCGTCTTCCCGCCGCTGCCCCAGCCGGTCGGCGGCGCGGTCCCGCTCCCGGTCAGCGAGTTCGTCACCAGGGCCCTGTACGACAAGGACCGGTCGCTGGCGGGCGCGCGGGTCCGGCTGCTCGGGTTCGCGGTTCCCGACGAGGCCGGCGGCTACCAGCTGACCCGCTTCAACCTCTTCTGCTGCGCCGCCGACGGGCAGGCCTACCAGCTGGCGGTGCGCGGCGACCGGACGCCCCGTCAAGCCGACCAGTGGCTGGTGGTCGAGGGCCGCTGGCGGCCCCAGCCGGTCTCGGACGGCATCGCACCGTCCAGCGTGCTGCCGGTGCTGATCGCCGAGTCGGTGACGCCGGTGCGGCCGCCCGCCGACCGCTACGAGCACAACCTCTACGGGATCTAGAACAGCTGGCATGTATCCGGCGCCGCATGCAGCGCCGAGCCATCCGTGCGGCCCTGGAGCTTGCGTGCGGCCCTCACCACGGCCCTTGCCACCCTGCCCACGGAGTGTATAGTCACTCACGGACTATTATTGACCGATCCGTTCGGGGTGGGATCGCATGGGCTTGCAGGGCGTCCTGGCCAGCCTGCTGCTTGACGGCCCGGCCCATGGCTACCAGCTCCAGGCCACGCTCGCTGCCGAGCTGGGCCCGCTGTGGGTCACCCGCGCCAGCCAGGTCTACCTGACCCTCGGGCGGATGCAACGGGACGGGCTGGTGACCGCCAGGCGGGTGCGCCAGTCGACCCGGCCGGACCGGCAGCTCCTTGAGCTCACCGCCCGCGGCCGGGCCGCAGCGTTGGAGTGGCTGGAGCGGCCAGGCCCGGCCGACGAGGTGGTCGTCCGCCTGGCCGTCGCGCGGCTGGCCCTGCCCAACCGCTTCCGGGACCTCGCCGAGACCGTCCTGGCCGAGCGCTCCGCCGCCCTGCGCAGCCTGCGGGAGCTGCGTGACGAGGTCGACGGCGGCGGCTTCCAGCGGGAGGCGGTCGAGGCCGAGATCTTCCGCACCCAGGCCGCGGTGCGCTGGCTGGCCGGCGTACGCGACCGCGGCGAGGAGCTGGCCGCCGCCCCCCGTGGCCGCCGTGCCAAGGCCGGAGGTGGCCGGCTTGCCGACCTCGCCTGAGCATGGCGGCCGCAACGGCGGGCCCAGGCCCGCCGTCCGCCTGCAGGGCGTGTCCCGTGC
>DATHIG010000296.1:0-7534 GCA_035490035.1 Actinomycetes bacterium | reverse complement strand
GCTTCCAGAAGCTCGAGTCGCGCGGAGGCGGCTCGGTCGGCGGTGGGGACGCCTGGCCGCCGGTCGGGTCGGCGAATGCCCGCAGGACGGCGCGGGCACGGTCACGGAGCCGAGCCAGCTCCTGCTGGCCGGAGGCCGCCGGCCGGGTCAGCGGGACCAGCTCGTCGGCCAGGTCGCGCAGGGGGCGCAGCTCCTCCTCGGCGGCGCCGACCGATTGGAGGTCGGCCACGAGCGCGCCCAGAGCGACTCCCACCAGGCCGAGCCGCCGGTGCAGCTCCGGCCCGGCGCCGAAGGACAGGTGCCCTACGACCGGCCGGTCGTCGGGGTGGAGCCGGATCACGGGGGGCGGGGGGAGGGGGTGGGTGCCTTCGAGCAGGTCGGCGAGCTCGGCGGCGCGGCGGCGGTAGGGGGCGAGCTCGGCGCCGGCCAGTGGCTGGCCGGCGAAGCCGCCCGAGCGGGGCCGGCGCGACCCGGGCCCGACCCGGCCGGCGACCCTTCCCAGCCGACCGCCGGCCTTGGCGATGGGACCGGCGGGGCCGCTGGGCGCGGCTGTCCGGCCGGAGGCTGGGCCGACGGCCTGCAGCCCGCCGACGGACATGCGGGCCATCGGCATGGCCGCGGCGGCCAACCCGGCCCGCTCGAACATCCCCCATCCGGCGGGGGCCTCGACCGGCTGCAGGACCCGGTGGACGGTCCCGCCCTCGTTCACCACCTGGACGTCGGCGGCCACGAAGGCGGTGAAGCGGCAGAGCACGCCGAAGCGGAGCGAGGTCTCGACGATGCGCCGCTCCAGCTCCAGGTCGCGGCCAGGGTCGGTGGCGTAGCGGTCCTCCAGGTCGCGCAGGCGGGCGCGCGCCCAGGTCGCGGCCAGGGTCGGGGCCTGGCCGGCCGCCGCCGGCACGGTCGCCGACCACGGCTGGCCGGCGGGGTCCCGGCCACGGACCGTGACCGCGCCCTCGGGTCGGCCCGTGAACCGGCCGCTGACCACCAGCGGCGCGCCGGCGAACAGCGCCGGCAGGCGCCGGGGCGCCAGCGACTCGAGGTCGACCTCCAGCCCGACCGGCTCCAGCTCCAGGTCGGTCACCACCGGCGCCCCGATGCGCCGGTGGACGCGGTCCATCACCGCGTCCAGCCGGTCCTCGGACTCGACCAGCTCGCAAGCGCCTCCGCCGAGCCCGGCCAGCCGCTTGAGGAAGCCCTCGTTGACCGCGGTGTCCACCCCGACGGTGTAGACCCGAACCCCGCCCAGCCGCGGGGCGAGCAGGCGCAGGATCTGGTCCTCGTTGCCGACCTGCCCGTCCGTCACCAGCACCAGCACCGGATCGCGGGGTTCCCGGCCACCGCCGGCCCCGGCGTCGGTGAGATGGTCGAGGCCCCTGGTGAGCGGGGCGGCCATGTCCGTGCCACCGCGGGCCTCGAGCCGCGACAGGAACTCCACCGCCTGGAATCGGGCGTGGTCGGTGGCCGGCTGCAGGCCGCTCCCCAGCATCGGCGGCGTCTCGATCAGGTTGTCGAAGGCAAGCAGCATGAAGCGGTCGCGGTCGGTCAGCGAGTCGACCATCCGGGCCACCGCCCGCCGGGCGGCCACCATCTTCCAGCCGGCCATGCTGCCCGACCGGTCCAGCACGAACGCGAGATCCCTCGGGGTGCCGGTGTCCGCGCCGGCCGGGGGCAGCAGCGTCAGGGTGAAGGTGCCCTCGTCGCCCTCGCCGTCCTTGGCGGCGGCCATGGCGGCGGTCACCGCCTCCGAACCGGTGCGGAGCCGGAGCACGAAGTCGCGGTTGGCCCGCTCCCCCGGCTCGACCCGGACCACCCTGGTGCCGTCGCGCTGCTCGTCCACCACCGCGTGCAGGCTGGAGCGGACCTCGCCCAGCTCCAGCCCGGCCGGGTCGATCTCGACCCTGATCGACAGGGCGACCGGGTTGGGGAAGCCGGGCAGCAGCACCGGCGGCGTGATCCTGGACGCGTCTGGCACCGCGTCGGTGTCGGGCACGGTGCCGTCGCCGACCGGCTCGCCCTCGAGCGGCGACCCGGGGACGTAGCGGGGCGCCACCACCAGCGGGAACCGGAAGGTGGCCTCGCCCTCGTCCCAGGGCAACGGGCCGGTCATCACCAGCCGGACCGTGACCCGCTCGCCCGGGAGCAGGTTGCCGACCCGCATGGTGAACACCCCGGGGCGCTCCTCCTCGGCGATCGATGCCCTCCGTCCCTCCTGGATCGCCGTGTCGTAGGCGGCCCTTGCCTCGCCGCGCTCCTTGAGCACACCCTCGACGACCCGCTCCCCGACCTCCATGCGGAACTCGGTCACGGCGGCGCGGTCGGGCAGGGGGAAGATGTAGCTGGCCTCGAGCGGCTGGTCGAACCGGTTGCCGAAGGTCTGGGTGAGCGTCACCCGGGCCACCAGGCCGGTGAGCGTCGCCGCAACGTCGACCGCCTCAAGGGGCAGGTTGCCGCGCTCGGTCGCGACCGTCCCGAGGCCAGTCTCCTCGCCGGTCGCCGCCATCTCCTCGTCGGTCAGCAGGGGCAGGTAGGACGTCATGGGTGCTCCCTTCCGGGTTCGGATCCGGCGAGCCCGCGGGCGCGGAGCGCGTCCAGCAGCGGGCGGGCGGCATCGACGATGGCGCGGAGGTCCGCCGGTTCCAGCGCGCGACCCGAGTCCAGCAGCAGGGTCGCCCCCGCACCCAGCCGCACCCCCCGCAGGGTCGCGACCCCGTCGGCCCCTCCGTCATCCGGTGCGGCGGGGGCCGCGTCGGCGGGGAGGCGGGCGGTGGGCGGTGGGTCGCGCCAGAAGCCGGCTCGCTGCGCCGTCCCGCGGGCCGGCGTCGCCCCGCCGGCCGGCTTCGCCCCGCCGGCCGCCGTCCGGGCCCCTTGCCGTGCCGGGCGCTCGCCGGAGGCCAGCCCGGCACCCGAGCCAGGGACCACGCCGGCACCCGGCGGGGCGGCGAGGGGGGTCAGATGGCGGCGCGGCGGAGCAGAGGCGGTGGCGGGGAGGCGGGCGACCCGGGCGAGCTGGGTGTCGGTGGCGCCGGCCAGCTCCTGCTGGATGGCGACCAGGGGGAGCCCACGGGCCTGGAGCCGCTTGACGGCGACCAGCTGGAGCAGGTGCCGAGGCCCGTACATGGCCGTCCGGCCGCGGTGGGCGGCCGGACGGTCGACCAGGCCGATGGTGGTGTACCAGCGGATGGCCCGCCGGTCGGGCACGTCGCGGACCCTGCCGCTCGCCTGGCCGAGGTAGTCGACCGCCAGGGCGGCGTCGACCCGCTCGGCGAGCTCGTCAAGGGTCCACAGCGCTTGATCCATACGAGGATGATGACAGTGTTAGATAACAGTGTCAACTAATGGCTCGGGGCGTTCCCGCTGGGCTCGGCCTTAGTGAGTGCTTGAGAACTGTTATGCGGCGGTGGTCTGAATGGGTGGTGGTCGATGAGGGCGAGCCAGGCGTCGGGTCATCACCGCGATCATCGCCCAGGTGACCATCGCGGCGTGATGGGCGGGCAGCCGCTCGTAGTCCCGCACACAGCGGCGATGCTTGCTGATCCAGGCAAAGGTCCGCTCCACCACCCATCTACGCGGCAGCACCTCGAAGGTCGACTGGCCAGGCCGCTTGCGCACGATCTCGACCACCAGGTGCAGCACGGCCGCGGCCCAGGCGACCAGCCGGCCGGCGTAGCCGCCGTCGGCCCAGACCAGGCGGATGCCCCGGTAGCTGGCGCGCAGGCGCCACAGCAGCGCCCGGCCCGCGTCGCGGTCTTGGGTGCTGGCGGCGGTGACCAGCACGACCAGCAGCAGCCCGAGCGTGTCCACGGCCAGGTGACGTTTGCGGCCGTTGACCTTCTTGCCGGCATCCCAGCCGCGGCTCGGCTTGCCGACAGTGTCGGCCGCCCGCACCGACTGGGAGTCGATGATCGCCGCCGACGGCGCCGGCCGCCGACCGGCCGCCACGCGGACCCGCTCGCGCAGGGCGTCGTGGAGGCGGGCCAGGGTGCCGTCGGCCGCCCACTTGGCAAACCACCAGTACACCGTGCCTGGTGGCGGGAAGTCGTGGGGCAGCAGCCGCCAGGCGCAGCCGGTGCGGACCAGGTAGCGGATCGCATCGAGGATCTGGCGCAGCGGGTGCTTGGGGGGCCGGCCACCCTGCGGCATGGCGGGACGCCGGATGAGTGGCTGCACGACGGCCCACTCGGCATCGGTCAGCGACGAGGGGTACGCGCGGGTCGTGGCGGCGGACGCAGGCGCGAAGGGGTACAACCTCATGGAGGCTCCTGGTCTGGTGCAAGGGTTTGGTCGCCCGTGCCAGTACCAGGAGCCTTGCTGTCATGTCACCTTCACCCCAACCCAGCCACGCAACCTGATCAACCCAAACCAGTTCTCAAGCACTCACTAAGAAGCCGTCTTGACATCCGGCACTCGCGATATAGCTTGTGTCCGAGAGACGCGATATATCGCGGAGGATGCCGTGGCCACCTGGAAGCTCGATGAGCCGGGCACGACCACCACCTCGGGCCACATCGCCCTGCTGCGCCACGCGCCAGAGGTCACGCCGTGAGCCCGGTCTTCAGCCACGGCCGGCTGCGCCTGTACCTGCTGAAGCTGCTCGACGAGAGCCCCCGCCACGGCTACGACGTGATCCGGAGGCTCGAGGACCGCTTCATGGGCACGTACGTCCCGTCCCCGGGCACGATCTACCCTCGCCTGCAGCACCTGGAGGGCGAGGGCCTGGTCACCCAGAGCCAGGAGGGCGGGCGCAAGGTGTACCGGATCACCGATGCCGGCCGCCAGGAGCTGGCCCGCCGACAGGACGAGCTGGACGAGCTCGAGCTCGAGATCTCGGGCTGCGTGCACGGCCTGGCCCACCAGATCGGTGACGAGCTGCGCGGCACCGTCCGCGACCTCAAGCAGGAGCTGAGGCAGGCGGCACGGGAGATGCGCCGCGAGCAGCGGCACGAGAACCGCACCGGCCGCGAGCGGCGCGACGGCCCAGGTGGACGGGACTGGCGCGAGCGCGGCGGGACGGAGGGGCTCGACGGCCGCCTGCGCGAGTTCCTCGACCAGACCCACCGGGCGGTCCGGCGCGTCCACCTGACCGAGGCGCAGCTCCGCGAGTGCGCGGCCATCCTCGACGAGGCGTTCGAACGGATCCGCCGGACGCTCAAGGACAAGGACGACCGCCCGCGCCCCGGCAACGACTGAGCCAACCGGCGGTGCTGCGCTCGGGGGCGTAGCGGTGAGCTCCGGTCTACTCCCGCCGGGGTAGGCGGGAAGCACCCGGCGGTCGATGACGGCGGCCCTCCGGTGGCCTACCGTTGCCTCATGCGAACCACTAGCGACGACACCGCCCCGCCGGAACGGGGCCTGCTGGGCATCGTGCCCCCGGGCCGGCCGACCGACGTGGCCGTTGCCGTGGTCGTTGGCGTCGTCCAGGTCGGGCTGACCACCCTGGCGGCCAGCAACCAGCCGGACCGGCGGCCGCTGGACCTGCTCGCCTACGTGCTGCTGGCCGCCGGGCCGCTGGCGCTGCTGTTCCGGCGGCGCTCCCCGGCCGGCGTGCTGGTCGCCGTGATGGCCGCGGGCGTTGCCTACTTCGCCCTCGGCTACCCCTACGGGCCGGCCTGGCTGGCCCTGATCGTCGCCTTCTGGACGGCGGTGACCGGCGGCGCCCGGCGGGCCGCGTGGGCCACCGCCCTCGTGGGGCTGGCCGTCTACTTCACCCTGGCCGCCCTGCTCGGCCGGGTCGACCCGGCGACCCCGGCCACCGTCGCCGCCCACCTCGGCTGGCTGCTGCTGGTGCTGCTGGTGGCCGAGGTGGCCACGACCGGGCGGCAGCGCCGCCTGGAGGCCGAGCGGACGCGGGCCGAGGAGGTCCGGCGCCGGGCCGGTGAGGAGCGCATGCGCATCGCCCGCGAGCTGCACGACGTGCTCGCCCACAACATCTCCCTGATCAACGTCCAGGCCGGGGTGGCCCTGCACCTGATGGACGACCAGCCGGGCCAGTCCCGCAGCGCCCTGGTCGCCATCAAGCAGGCCTCCAACGACGCCCTCGGGGAGCTGCGGTCGGTGCTGGACGTGCTCCGCCAGGGCGCGGAGCAGCCGCCACGGTCGCCGGCGTCCGGCCTGGCCCACCTGGGCAGCCTGGTCGCGGGAGCGGGCTCGACCGGGCTGGAGGTGCGCACCCAGGTCGAGGGGACGCCGCGGCCCCTGCCGGCCGGGGTCGACCTGGCCGCCTTCCGGATCGTGCAGGAGGCACTCACCAACGTGACCCGCCACGCCGGTCCGGCCAGCGCGACCGTGGTGCTGAGCTACGGGAAGGGAGACCTGGCCGTCCAGGTCGACGACGACGGCCGCGGGCCGGCGGCGGCGGCCGACGGCGGCGGCAACGGCATCCGCGGCATGCGCGAACGGGTCGCCGCCCTCGGTGGCGAGCTGACCACCGGGCCCCGCCCCGGCGGCGGCTTCCGGGTCCTGGCCCGCCTCCCGCTCGATACCGAGCACCACGGGGAGGACGGGTGACCCCGGAGGCGCCGGGGGCCGCCCCCGTCATCAGGGTTCTGATCGCCGACGACCAGGCGCTGGTCCGGGCGGGGTTCCGGGCGCTGCTGGACGCCCAGGAGGGGATCGAGGTGGTCGGCGAGGCCGCCGACGGCGAGGAGGCGCTCCGGCTGGCCAGGGCCCTGCGGCCCGACGTCGTCCTGATGGACATCCGCATGCCCGGCCTGGACGGGCTGGAGGCGACCCGGGCGATCGCCGCCGATGAGCTGCTGGCCGCGGTTCGGATCGTGATCCTCACCACCTTCGACCTCGACGAGTACGTGTTCGAGGCCCTGCGTGTCGGGGCCAGCGGGTTCCTGGTCAAGAACACCGAGCCGGTCGACCTGATCCGCGGCGTGCGGGCGGTGGCGTCCGGCGACGCCCTGCTGTCCCCGGGCGTGACCAGGCGGCTGGTGGCCGAGTTCGCGGCAAGGGCCCGGGAGCCCCGCCCGGCCCCCGAGCTGGGCCAGCTCACCGACCGGGAACGCGAGGTCATGGGGCTGGTCGCGGCCGGGCTGTCCAACGACCAGATCGCCGACAAGCTGGTCGTCAGCCCGGCGACGGCCAAGACCCACGTCAGCCGGGCCATGGTCAAGCTCGGCGCCCGCGACCGGGCCCAGCTGGTCGTGTTCGCCTACGAGTCCGGCCTGGTCCGTCCTGGCTGGCTCGGGTAACGAAAGGAGCTGTTCGATGAAGACCGCTGTCACCGCCGTCCAGATGCTGATCCGGGTCACCGGGGTCATCCAGCTCGTCCTCGGCGTGGCGTTCTGGACCGGCAACGCCCTCGGCCTGGTCGACCTGCACCAGCTGATCGGGTTCGTGATCGTGCTCTCGCTATGGACGCTGGCCGCCCTGGCCCCGGGCCGGTGTGCCGCCGGGCCTGGTCGCCGCGGCCGCCGTGTGGGGCCTGGTCCTGCCGGTCCTTGGCCTCACCCAGCGGGAGCTGCTCCCCGGCTCCGCCCACTGGCTGGTCGAGGTCCTGCACCTGCTGGTCGGCGTTGGCGCCCTC
>DATHIG010000295.1:0-8888 GCA_035490035.1 Actinomycetes bacterium | reverse complement strand
CTCCTGCTTTGTTCTGGGTGGCTACTGGACGATCGCGGTCGGCGGGCCGGTGGGCTGTGGGGCTGGGGCGGCTGGGCTGGTGGCAGCGCGCAGCCGGTCCAGCAGCACCCCCGACAGGGCCATGAAGGTGATCGCGCCGCTGGCGCCGAACACATAGAGCTGGCTGTCGACCCCAACACCGATGGCCCGGCCGGTGAGCATTTCGGCGAGGAATCCGCCGATCGGGAAGGCGAGGAAGCCGGCGGTCCACAGCAGCCAGGCTTTCAGGTTGAAACGGTGCTGGTCCCGCATGGGACCCATCCCTTCTTTGTACGATGTACTGGACACTGTACAGTAGGATGACGGTACACTGTCCAGGAGTCAAGGGCAGATCGGAGGCTGCATGGCAGGCGACACCCGGACGCGGGCGCGGGGCTCGTTGAGCCGCGACGAGATCATCCAGGAGGCCCTCGCCCTGCTGGAAGAGCACGGCCCCGGCGCCCTGTCCATGCGCCGCCTGGCCGACCGCCTGGGTGTCGCCCCCAACGCCCTGTACACCCACGTGCGCGGCAAGGCCGACCTGATCGACGGGCTCATCGACCAGGTCTACGCCGGCCTGCACCTGGACCCCGACCCGACCGGTGACTGGACCCAGCAGCTGGCCAGCCTGAGCCAGTCCATCCGTGCCCACCTGCTCGCCAACCCGGCCGTGGTCCCCTTCGCCCTCCAACAGCCCGGTCTTGGCCCGCACAGCCTGCGCCTCGGCGAGGCGGTCTATGACGTCCTGCGGCCCGCCGGATTCTCCGACCAGGCCGTGGTCGGCACCGTCTACGCGCTGCTGACCTACATCCTGGGCTTCGTCGCCCTGGAAGTCCCCCGCGCCGGCACCGACCCCCAGACCAGCGACGAGTTCGTCCGCCGCATGTGGGCCTTCTTCGCCGCCCTCCCCCCCGGCGAGTTCCCCCACACCGTCGAGCTGGCCCCGCTGCTGGCCCGCATCTCCACCGACGACCAGTTCCAGTTCGGCATCCGCACCTTCCTGGCCGGCCTCGAAGCTCAGCAACCGGAGCTCAAGCACTCCGTCTGACCCAGCCCAGCGGCAGCCTGCCGCTGCTTTCGCCATTGGATCGAGCTTGCGAAGATGCTAAGGGTGGTCGGCTCCCAACGCGCTGAGCGCGGCAGCCCCGTCTACCAGAACGAGCTCCACGTCGGCCGGCTGGGCAGTCTCGCGTTTGGCATCCTCCAGCACCAGCCAGATGTGGTGGGCGCATGCTGCGCGTCGCTCCTCGCCCACGGCGCTGCTGCCCACGTCCCTGAGCAGCTGGACCAGGCTGCGAGTCAGTGCCGGCTCGCCGGCGCCGTACCGCCGGATCTGTGCGGTGCTGCGTAGAAGATAGTCGCCGAAGTCCGGTAGCGGGACCGCCACCCGCAGCGTTCCCTGCGCGTCGCGGTACAGCCGGTCGCCGAGCCGTCGGCGAGCCAGGAGGCATAGCAGCACGGCCAGGTGGTGCACCGCCTGGACCGCCGTGTAGGGATCGTTGATCGCCGGGGACAGCGCCTTGTTGCCGATGTCGACCAGACGGCGCAGGCCAAACAGCACATCCTGGACCATGGTGCGTTCGAACCCCAGGTGGACCGCGTCGCCGAGCGGCTCCCGCAGCAGCGTGAGCTCGGGCGGCGGCCGATCGGCGGACCGGTGCCAGGCCCAGGCGATCGGGGTCCCGGCCACGACGTGGTCGCCCACCCTCCTGGCGAGCCGGATCACCAGATCGTGTCGCGTGGCGGCGCCGACCAGGGAGTCGGGATGGATCGCCTGGATGTAGCCGGAGCGGTTGGAGGCCAGCGCCACCGCCCATGTGGGCGGGTCGGGGCAGCGCTCCTCCGGCTCCAGGTATGCGGACTGGTCGGGGTAGACGTCGTCGATCACCTGGCAGGTCTCACGCTCGATCTGGCTCATGATGGTGTCGATCTGGATCGAGTGGGCGAGGTGGTGGATGAAGTAGATGAGCACGCCCACGCTGGCCAGGGCGAGCGCGAGCGACCCGGAGACGGCCAGCCGAGGGACGAACGCCTGCTCGCCTGCTCGCTGGATGCCGACGGTGTACAGCCCGGCGGTGCTGTAGGCGAACGCGCCGACGAAGACGCTGAGCACCAGCTGCGTACCCCGGTCACGCATGAAGTTGCGCAGCAGCCGCGGCGAGTACTGTCCGGAGGCGATCTGCAAGGCGACGATGGTGAGCGCGAACACCAACCCGGTGACGGTGATCATGGTGGATGACACGACGATCAGCAGCCCGCGAGCGTCGTCGGCCGTGCCCTGGAACGCGAAGGGCCGCAGGAGGGAGCCGTCGCCAATCGACACCCGCGACAGCAGCGCCCCGGCCAGCAAGAACACCACGACCGACAGCGTTGGGAGCACCCACAGCGCGCCGGCGAGGTAGTCCCACACCACCCGCCGTCGAACAAGTAGATTCATACCGACAGCCTCCGGCTCGAGGACGGTTTTCAGGCGGGCCCCACGGCGGTGAGTTGCCGTCGACGCCCGACAAGGCTACCGGCGAGATGTTCACGTTGGGGTCGGAGGGCCCCGGGGCCGGCCGCCCATCCCCATGGCTTCGGCCGGCGCCCGAGACAAACGCCAGGAGTGGGTTGGATGCCGTACACCCTGGCGAGGCAGCACGGCCGAGGACCGGGGGGGCCAATCCTCGGCCGTACCACCGTTGTAAGACCGTTGCCGGACGACTGCCTGTTACGGCGTACGACACGGTCCGCGAGAGCGGCGCCGCAGAACGACAGCGCGCTCAGCGATCCCCCAGGTGCTCCGCAATATGTTTGGAAGACGTTCCGGGACCGCGCGGGAAAGGGGACGCCCCGCGGGGCATCCCCTCCCATTCGCCTGCTCGCGGTTATCGGCGTGCGTACATGGCGTCCTGGACGTAGCCGTCGTGTGGTCCGCCGGTGTAGGGGTCGCGCTGCAGTGATTGGTCGAACCGGTTGAGGCCGGTCCAGACCACGTGGACCCGGTCAAGGGAGTCGACCGCCAGGCCGGTGTAGTCGCCGTGGAAGGCGTTGCAGTCTTTGCCTTCGGCGTCGGTGACCGGTGGGTCGCTGTAGCCGACCGGGCCACACACTGCCGGCCAGGCGGGCTGCGGCACGTACTGGCCGGCCCAGTGGGTCACCGAGACGTCGAGGTTCTCGTTCGGCCCGAGCGTCTGCTTGCCGGTGGAGGTGCGAAGCACGTGGACGAACTGGTCGTTGATCGGTGCTGTCCCGCCGGCTGGCTGGACGTCCTCGTCCCAGGCGACGGCCAGCGTCCCGTCGGATTTGTGGTCGGCCCACGGGAACCACTGGTGACCCGCCGCCGCGTCCAGCACCTGGCGACCTGTCCAGGTCACCCCGCCGTCAGTGGAGCGGCTGGTGTAGACGTTGGTGTTGGAGCTCGGGCCCGCGTTGCACGGGTCATAGGCCGGCGCCTCGCCGGGAATCTCGTCGATGCAGGCGTCGCTGGCGTTGGGGTTGGCCGTCCCCCGGTCGGCAAAGACCACCGTGACATCGTCGGGGTCGTTGGGGTTGACCGAGATGTTTCCGGCCGAGGCCCAGCGGAGCTGGTGCCCCCAGACGGTCTGCGAGCCGATCACCGACCACGGCGTGTCGCTCATCCCGTCCTCGAGCTGGACAGTCGGGACGGGCGCACCGAAGGTCTGCCCGCCGTCGGTCGACTTGGTCACCATGATCTGGTTGTCGAGGTCGAGGTCGACCTCCCAGGCGGCCTCGTTCTGCCCGTTCAGGAAATGAACGTACAGGTCGCCGTTGGAAGCCACCTCAGGGATGGAGAACTGGTCCTCGTCACAGTCGGTGCCGGTGCCGGTCGACTGGAAGGTGCAGCTGGGATGGGCGCCGGAGATCTCCTTGGGGGTCGTCCAGGTGAGGCCGCCGTCGTCGGACCAGCTGAACCAGATCGGTGACTCGGCGTAGGCACCGTGCTGGGCGTTGAGGAACCGGCTGGTGGTCAGGTAGGCGCGACCGTAGTGGGGCGAGCCTGGGTTGTTGTCGACCGTCAGCCACTCCTTGTCGTAGAAGACGGCCTGATTGGCGGGGCCGATCCCGGCGCCCTGCCCCTGGAAGACGGTGGTGGGCTCGTTCCAGTTGACGCCGCCGTCGGTGGAGCGGCTCACCGAGATGTCACCCTGCGCGACGAAGGGGCCGCCTTGGCCGCCGACGTTCTCCAGCTGGGCCATGAGCACCACGCCATGCCTGCGGTCGAACGCCGGCGACGGGTCACCGGCGCCGTTGCCGCTGCGCAGGGGGATCTGCCCGTCGATCCAGGTCGCGCCGCCGTCAAAGGAGGTGAAGAACCCGGTCGCGATGATGGCCTGGCGGGCGCCGGTGGAGTTGTTGAACCGGTAGAAGTAGTCGTTGGAGCCGGCCACGACGTGGTCGGGGTCGGTCGGGTCGACCACGACGGCGATCTCGTTGTCGGGGTTCCAGTCCTGGTTGTATTCGGTGGTGTTGCAGCTGATGTCGACCGCGGCCGCCGGATTGCCGGCGCTGCTACAGCGGAACCGCTCGATCTGCTCCTTGGAGAGCTGCCCGCCCGGGCCGGTGATGCCGGCACCAGTACCGACGTCCTTCTCTTCGGGAACCGGCCCCCATTTCATCGCGATCAGCTCGGCCGCGCCGAACGGCCGATCCCTGCCCGCCGCCGTCCCAGCCAACGTCGCCACCAGTAGCGCGGCCGCGGCCGCCACGATGATGCTTCGTCGCATCCGTCCTCCCTCCTCGCGGCACCTCTGGCCGCAAGTCCCTAGCTGAGAGAACCCCGGCCCGACCGCGCCCGTTACAGGAACGAGGCGTCAGCGAAGCGGCGGGCGGATCCCCGCGCCGGCCTGGGAGGCCACTGCGGTGCGACCGACCACGGGCGCACCCTAGCCGGTCGTGGTCGGGGGCCCGCCCTGGCCGCCATGCCCTCCTGAGCCGGTGCTCGGGGTCGGGGACGGGACGCTGCTTGGGGGCGAGACCCTGGTCGAAGCAGGGGCGCCGCTTGCCGGCGAGTCCTGCCCCTGTCCCGGAGTGTCGGCGCTGTCAGCAGTGGTGGCCTGGCAGAAGCCAGCGATCTTGCCCGCCCCGCCGGCCGCCGCCGCCAACGCCTGGAACGCCACCGAGTCCGCCCGCTGACCGCTGTCGCCACCCTGGCCGGCCTGCCAGGCCTGGCACAGCCCGGCACGGGCCGCTGCCATGGCGTCCGGCCCGACAGCCGACGTCTGGCCCTGGCCGTCATCCGACCCGCCGACTGCGTTGGCGCAGTAGGCGGCGACCTTCTCGCCACCCCCAGCCGCGACCGCCAGCGCCTGGAACGCCGGCGACTCCGCCCGCTGACCGCTGTCGGCGCCCTGGCCGGCCTGCCAGGCCCGGCACAGTCCCTGCGTTGCCGCCTTGTCGAGGTCGGCCGCGGCGGCCTGGCCCAGGCCATGACCTGTCGTGCCGGCACCGGTGGTGGACGGCGCGTGGTCAGCCGCCGGCTGCGCCTGGCCGGTCAGCAGCCCGGTCGCGGCGGCAACCCCACCGATCGACAGCACCGCCACCAGCGCTGCCGCGGCCGCCTTGACACGGAACAACTTGCTGGGCATGGCTGCCCTCCGGGAGATGGGGGTGGGGGGACGCGACTGCATCACGGCCGCGAACTCGGCCAGCACCACCTGCTTGCCGGCCAGCTCCTCGGGAGTGGCTGGGGCGGTCACCGCAGCCACCAGCCTGGCCAGCCCGCCATAGCCGGTGGGGGCGGTAGTCGGGTCCAGCCGACCGTCAAGCAGCCGCTCCAGCGTGTCCTGGTCGGCGGCCGGCGACGCGGCCTCAGGGAACCCAAGCGGTGGATGCATGTCGCCGACAAGAGCGTCGTGGTCGCTCATCGCGTTACACCCCGCGCCAACTCCGCCGCGCCCAGCCGCTGTGCCAGCCGCCGTAACCCTCGGTGGGCCAACACCCGCACCGCACCCGGCCGCTTGCCCGTGATCCGGGCCACCTCCGCAACATCCAGGCCGCCGAGCACCCGCAGCGCCACCACCTCGGCCTGGTCGGCGGGCAGCTCAGCCACCAGCGCCAGCGCCGCCCGGGTCGACTGGGCCTCCAGCACCGCCGCGACCGGATCGTCAGGCGAGGGCCGGTCGGTCAGCGGCTCAATCGGGAACGGGCCGGTTGGCCGACGGGCCGCCTGCCGGTGCCAGTCGATCGCCCGGTGGCGGGCCACGGTGAACACCCACGACCGGAACTGCTGCTCGTCGCCTCGGAAGCCCGACAGCCTGCGGATCACCGACACCCAGGTGTCAGCGGCCAGGTCCTCGGCCGCCGCCGGGGCCGCCACCCCCAGATACCGCAGCACGGGCGGCTGCAGGTCCTGCCACAGCACCGCGAACGCTCGCTCATCCCCATGCTGGGCGGCCGCCAGCATCGCCGGAAAGGACGGCCCGATCATGCCGCCTCCGCAGGCCCGACCAGGCTGCCCGATCGCGGCTGCTCATGGCCACCAAGGCCATTCGCGCCAGACCGCGCACCCCCGCTGTCGACGGCGGGTGTCACGGCAGTCTGCCCTGCGCCGCGCATTCGAATCCCGCCATCGTCTACGACCGGCGGGCGTGCTCATCGGCCGGCCAGGAGCTTGCGAGATCAGGGTCGCTCCGAAGACGGGCGACCCGCCTCGCCTCCTCGTAGAGGGGCTCGGAGTAGCCCTCGGCCCGCCGGGATGGGGCCGTGACCCAGCCCTCAGCCGCGGGGGCAACCGAAGCGGTCGATCCGAGATCGGCCGGCCTGGCGACCTCATTGTGGCGGCGCACCGGCCGGTCACGGCGGGCCAGTTCCTCGCGCAGCCTGGTGTTCTCACGCTCCATCTCCGCGACCTGCAACGGCAGGTCGCGGCCGGCGGTGCGCAGCTGCTTGCGGCGGGCACGTCGCTTCCGGGTGGAGCGGGCCGAGGCAACCACAAGCAGTCCAAGGACAAGGCCGAGCGCTACCGCCATCGCCAGCACCAGGCCCTCGCTGTAGCCGGTGATCGGATGGTTCAGAACCGTGATGCTGTCGGCGGTGGGGTTCTCCAGCACAAGATCAGCGACCACGATGCCCCCGATAATCACCAACAGCAGGAACAGTGCGGCCATGGCAACCTCCTACGAAGTCCCTTGGCCCGGCTTGTCCGGGCGAGTCCTAGAGTCAGGGTCAGAACAACGCCGGCCGGGTCAGGCGGCCCGGTGTGCTGGGAGATGCCGCCCGCGAAGGCCGGGCAAAGTTGCACGGACGGAGTCGGAAGTGTCGATGGAGCGGCGTCGGTACCGGGTACGGTGAATCTGCCATGGGGGTTTCCTCCCGCACCCGGCGACACAACAACATCGGGGGATGGTCACGAAAGTGCAGGCTTGGTGTCGGCCTGGGGGGAGACCGACGCGCATGCCAACTGCTATCACGAACAGGCATCCCCTATCAAGCCGGCCGCAGGCGCTCAAACCCGCTGATCTACATCCCGGCTGGGCTTGGCGCTCCCAATTTTCGGCGGCATTGTCCTCCAGGATCTGACCCCGTCCCAGCCGGGGGGCGGGCACACCAAAGCGGCGAAGCGGAGCGGGCCCTCCTGGACGACAGGGGTCGATCTCGACGAGGTGCGTTCATGGGGATGCGTCCCGGCGGCATTGCCGACTTGCCACGCTGTAGGCCACGAGCAGCTCCGCTACCCGGTCGCGCTGGTTGGTCGCGTAGAGATGGACAAGCTGGTCGCCCCGCCTCGCGGTCTCCAGGCAGGCCGAGGTGGCGGTGAGTTGGACCACCACCGAGGTCGGGGGGGCGGGGGCCGGCTGGGTCGCGGGTGAGCGCGTCGCTGGAGCGCTGGTCGGCTCGCCGCCCGTCCGCGTGGAGCCCAGGGCGAACCCGACCGCCAGCCCGACCGCAAGCGTGAGCGCCGAGGCGACAAGCAGCCATGCCCGCAGCGTCCGCCGTGGCGTCTGGAACGACGTCAGTGGGCGGGGCTTTCCGGCGGCCGCCGGTGACGAGGCTGCCGGTTCGGGCTGCTCCGGGCGCCCGCTGGTCATTCGCCGGTCAGGTAGTCCAGGGCAGCGCGGAGGGTTCCGCCCGTGGTCCCACCATCGAAGCGCTCAACGACCCGGCCCTTGGCGTCGACCAGCACGACGACCGGCTGGTACGGCACCCCCCACCGGGCCCACGTCTCCCCAGACGCGTCGTTGGCCAGCGGATAGGAGATGCGAAAGCGGCGCTGGTAGGCACGGCCAGCGGCCACGGTGTCATGGTGGGAGATGCCCACGAAGCCGGCCCGCCCAGCGAACTCGGCGGCCACCTTGGTCAGGTCGGGCTGCTCGACCTGGCAGACCCCACACCAGGACTCAAAGAAGCTCACCACCACAGGCCGCCCACGGAAGCCGTCCAGGGTGACCGTGCGGCCGTCGAAGGTGGTCACCCGCAGGTCCGGGGCTGGCTTGCGCCGCGCCACGGGGATGATGCCGGGCGGCGGACGTCTGGCAGGGCTGCTCCGAACACTGGTGGCCGGAGCGGGGGCCGTGGTCGCGGGAGCGGCGGTCCCCGACCGTTCGGCGCCATCGCTGGGCTGTGCGCAGGCGCCCACCGCGACTGCGAGCAAAGCGAGCACGACGAACCGGATGCGCATAGCGGGTGATCCTACGCGAATGCCCGATGGCTCGAAACGCCATCACGATCCGACCGGCAGCGGGAAGCCCAGCCCGCACGAGCAGTCGGTCAGCGAGTCGCAGTCGGCCGCCATCACCGCCACCAGGGCCTGGCGCATCTGCTGGAGCCGATCGATCCTGGCGTCGATCTCGGCCACCGTGGCCTGCGCCCGCTAACCCTGTACCTAGGTACCAAAGTCAAGCCGGTCGCCGGGAGCACCAGCCAGCGGC
>DATHIG010000294.1:0-3802 GCA_035490035.1 Actinomycetes bacterium | reverse complement strand
GCTCCCGCACCACCTGGTCCGAGCTGGACCGCACCGGCCCCCCGCCGTCGATCTCCACCACCACCCGGGGAACGATCAGGAAGTCGACCCGGTAGGGGCCGATCTTGCAGTTGGGCTCGACCAGCGTGCCCGGGGGCGCTGCTGGCAGCCAGGCGGCCAGCCAGAGCCGTGCCAGGGGGCGCTCGACCCGGCCGAGCAGGCGGCGGGCCGCCGGGTCGGACTTGGCCAGCAGCTCGGCCATGGCGGCACCGAGGGCGGCTCCGACGGGTTGCGGCCCTCCTGGTGCTTCGTCGCCGCGTCCGGCGACCGGCTGTTGCACTGGCACTCCCCTGCTCGGCCCGTACGCGCGTGAGGCTTGGCAAGGTAAGGTTGCAGTATAACTACAACTTTGTAACTACACCATTGTCATCCCGAGTTCAACCCTTGCCGCCGGACGTCAGCCGGCCACGCCGATGCTCTCGTCCACGAACTCGTTGGTGGCGACGTCCTCCGGCTTGAGGTTGGCCTTGGGGGGCTGGCGCTGCGCGGTGAAGATCGGCGTCACGATCTCGATCATGCGCTGCACCCGGGCGGTGTCGAAGTTGCCAAGCGTCTGGTCGGGCCCGTTGGTGACGAAGTCCTCGCGCATCTTGGTGATGGCGTACTCGGCCAGGCCGGCCGAGTAGACCCAGCCGGTGTTGTACTGCTTGACCAGGTCGAGGACCAGCTCATTGGTCTTGGCCGGGTTGGCGAGATAGTCGACCTGGGCGCGCTGGACGATCGGGACCAGCTTCTCCAGGCAGGGGGCGAGCTTCTGCTTGTCGGCCGCGCGGATCGACAGCGCCTGGGGGTAGAACGGATAGCCGGCCTCGCTGACCAGCGCGTACTTCACCGGCTTGTTCCACTGCCTTACCTCGTGCTCGTAGATGTAGGGCTCCGAGGTGGCGAACCCGGCCTGGGCGACCTTGCCGCCCGCGGCCACGAAGTTGCCCGGCTTGCCGTCGTAGGACCCGTCGACCTGCGACTTCTTCAGGACGTTGGTCCCGGTCAGGTAGCCCATGTAGGTGTCGCCCTCGAAGTAGAGGACCTTGGTGTCGGTCTTGCCGATGTCGGCGATGGTGTTGAACTGGGGATAGGTCCCCGGGTCCCACATGATCATGAACGGGCTGGTCTCCATCGGCGCCGCCACCCCCAGGGTGGCCTGCTTGGCCGAGAACCGGATCGCCTCGTCGGTGCTGACCTGCCCAAGGGTGATGTCGGTGTCCTTGTACATCTGCGAGGACACCGGCTCGAACCCGATCGACGGTCCGCCGGTGCGCACCTCCAGCTGGACGCCGGTGTCCTTGCCCCCGGCGAGCAGCGGCCCGCTCACCCGCTTGTGCTCGGTGTCGATCTTGGGGTTGGGGCCGAGCAGGTGGTAGTAGACCCCGTACTCGGACTCGGGGTCCCAGTCGGTCTGGATCACGATGGGGCTCGGGCAGGTCCCCGCCAGGTTGACGCTGGCATCCGATGGCGCGGTGGAGGCGGGGCCCTGGGGAGCCCCCTCGTCCCCGTCACCGCCGCAGCCGGCGGCGCCGAGGGCGATCACTGCCAAGACGATGATGCCAACGCGAGCGCTGCGCATGTGCCTTCCTTCCCGGACATGTCGGCATAGTTGGGACATTGGCCGCCTAAGGTTTCACCAGCGCCGAAGGGGCTGTCAACCAGCCGGCCGGTTCCCTCGGACGACGGGAGTCAGATCGACCGCAACCCGTACAGCACCCGCTCAAGGAGCGCCAGGTCGGGACGGTCGCCGCCCTGTGCGGGCCGGTGGACCATGACCATGCCCTCGTCGGCCATGTCACCGACCAGCACCCGGGTGACGCCAAGGGGGAGGTCGAGCCGGGCCGAGACCTCCGCGATCGAGAGGATGTCGCGGCACAGGGCGGCGATGGCCCGCTGCTCGACGGTCAGCTTCGGGGTCCGCTCCCCCAAGGAGGTCGTCGAGACCAGGGCCTCGATCTCCAGGTCCGTGTGGGCCGGCCTGGTGCGCCCGCCGGTCATGGCGTACGGCCGGACCCGCCTGCGGCTGGTGCTGGGCTGATCTTCGGGACTGGTCACGCGCTGTGCCTCATCTGGCTTGGCGTGGGCGGCTCATGACGGGAGGGTGGACTGGAGCTCGGCGCGGAGGCTGGGGGTGAGGACGTCGCCGGCGCGGGCCACCAGGACGGTCATCTCGTAGGCGACCACGCCCACGTTGCAGGAGGTACCCGCCAGCACGGTGAGCAGGGAGCCGTCGCTGATCGACATGACGAACAGGAAGCCGCGGTCCATCTCGACAACCGTCTGGGTGACCAGCCCGCCGTCGAAGCAACGGGAGGCGCCCTGGGTCAGGCTGGCCACGCCGGAGGCGATGGCGGCGAGCTGGTCGGCCCGCGGCCGGTCGAGCCGTTCGGAGACCGCCACCGGCAACCCGTCGGCCGACACCACCATGGCGTGGGCCACGCCCGGGGTGGCCTTGGCGAAGTTCCCGACCAGCCAGTTCAGGTTGCGGGCGTCGGAGCTGAGCTGTGGCATCTCGTCCGCCCTCTAGGGCCCGTCCGGCGGCTGCTCGCCTGGGTCCGAGCCTCCGGCGACGGTTCGGCCCCGCTCGATCCCGGTGCGATAGCTGGACAGCATGCTGCGGACCTCATCCGGGGAGCGGCCGGACGCCGGGCCGGGTGGCGGCTGGTCGCCGGTCTCCTCGGTCGCGACCATGCCGGGGGCGAGGTTGGCTCGGGGCACGCGTCGTGGCAGGCCTGCCTGGGTCAGCCGCGAGCCCTTGTCGGGCGCCGCCGGGCCCGCCGGGGCGGCCGCGGATGGTGGTGGCGGCGGGGCGGCCGCGGTCATCGGGGACGGCTCGGACTGGTAGCTGGGCGGCTGGGCCGCCGGCGGGTCCGGCTGGTAGGGACGCTCCTCGGCCGTCGGGGTTGGCGCCTGGCGGAAGGGGCGCGGCTCCTCCGCCGGCGGGTCCGGCGCCGCCCGGTACAGGGGCGGCTCCTCCCCGAGTCGGGCCCGTTCGGCCTGGTAGAGCGGGGACTCGTCGTCGACCGCTCGGGCCGGCTCGGGCCGGTACGGTGCCGGCTCCTCGGCCGCCGGCGGGGCCGGCTGGTAGGGACGCTCCTCGGCGGTCGGGGTTGGCGCCTGGCGGAAGGGGCGCGGCTCCTCCGCCGGCGGGGTTGGGGCCGGCCGGTACGGCCGGGGCCCGGGGTCGGGCGGCCCCGGCGGGGGTGGTCGTCCGTCGGGCTGGGAGGTCGAGCGGTCGGCGGGCACACCGCCGCCGTCGCCGTCGGGGGCGGCCCCACGGTGCTGGCGCTGGCGGTGCGGCAGCGGCGCCGGCTCGGGCGGGTCGGTCACGAACCAGTCGGAGCGGGCCGCCTCGAAGATCGGCGTGTGATCGCCGGACCGGGCGTGCCGCGGCTCGGCCGGACGCTCCGGCGATGGAAGCTCGGCCCGGCTCTGGACGGCGGTCGCGGTGGCCGGCTCGGGGATCGCCTGCGGCACCTTCGGCCAGACCAGCAGGGCATGGGGCAGCAGGGTCAGTGCGGTCACCCCGCCGTACCAGGAGTGGCGGAGCTGCACCTTGATCCCGTGCCGCTGGCCGAGCCGGCCGACCACGTACAGGCCGAGCACCCGGGAGAGGGCGAAGTCGATCTCCGGCGGGTTGGCCAGCCGCTCGTTGGCCTGGATCAGCTCCTCGTCGCTCATGCCGAGGCCCCGGTCCTCGATCTCGATCACGTAGCCGTGCGGCACCGCCTGGCCGGCGATCTGGACCTTGGTATTGGGAGGCGAGAAGGCGGTGGCG
>DATHIG010000293.1:0-3150 GCA_035490035.1 Actinomycetes bacterium | reverse complement strand
CAGCTCGGCCGCGCCGACGGTGACCACCAGGGTGCCGGTGGCCGGGCCGTCGGTCAGCACCGCCTGGTCGCCCTCGATGTCGTCGACGATGATGGGCTCGCGGACGAAGCTGCGCGGCCCGCGGCCCACGTACACTCAGGTCTCGCCCTTGGCGTCGTACAGCACCGCGCCGTAGGGGATCACGGTGCGGGCCTTGCCGGCGACCTTGGTCGCCCGGATCGCGGTCATCTGGATGCCCAGGCGCTCGGCCGCCCGGGCGGTCAGGGTGAGGCGGCTGACCTCGGAGCCTTCGACATGCTCGACTGTGGCCGGCTCGACCGTGTCGCTCTCGCCTTGGGCTGACTCCTGGGTGCAGGCCGACAGGGCCAACCCGAGGGCCAGCAGCCCGGCCACGGCCAGCCATCGTCTAGTGCGCTGCATTGCGCCTCCCCTTGGGGTCGGACCCGAATCTCAGGTAGAGGGCGGGCGCGACCAACAGGCTGAGCAGGGTCGCGGTGACCAGGCCGCCGAGGACGGCCACGGCCATCGGCTGCAGGATCTCGGCGCCGGGGACGTTGCCCCCGACCACCAGCGGCACCAGGGCCAGCCCGGTGGCCAGGGCCGTCATCAGGATCGGCGACAGCCGCTCCCCCGCCCCCCGGAGCACCAGCGCCGGACCGAAGGCCTCGCCTTCCTCCCGCTGCAGGTGCTGGCAGTGGCTGACCAGTGTGACCCCGTTGCGGACGGCGATCGCGCCCACCAGCACCAGCCCGACCAGCGAGCCGAGCTGCAGCACACCGCCGGTGGCCAGCACCGCCAGCACGCCGCCGGCCAGGGCCATCGGCAGGGTCAGGAAGACCACGCCGGCCAGCCGCCAGCTGCCGGATGCCGCCTGCAGCAGCAGCAGGACCAGGACCGCCGCGATGGCCGCCATGCCGAGCACGCGCCGCTGGACGGCCCGCTGCTCGGCGTGGTCGCCGAGCACCTCGGCGTGGTACTCGAGCGGGAACCGGACGCTGCCCAGACGCTGCTGGACGTCGGCCATGACCGCGTCGAGGTCTCGGCCGCGAACCTCGGCGGTGACGTCGATGCTGCGCGAGACGGCGTCGTGGCGGATGACCGAAAGCGCCGGCTTGACGCGCACGTCGGCCACCTGCCCGAGCTCGACGTGCCCGCCGTCCGGCCGGTCGACCAGGAGCTCGCGGATGTCGCTCAGGCTGCCGCGCACCTCGGGGGTGCCCCAGACGACCACGTCGAAGACCTTCTGCTCCTCGAACAGGCTGCCGACCTGGATGCCGGACAGCAGCATGGCCGCGGCCCGGCGCACGTCGCCCGGCTTGATGCCGAACTTCTGCGCCTTGGCCAGGTCGACCTCGATCTCCAGGGTCGGCTCCTCGACCCTGCGCTCGACCTGCTGGTCGGCGGTGCCGTCGACCCCAGCCAGCAGCCGCCGGACCTCCTCGGCCTTGCCGCGCAGCACCTCCAGGTTCTGGCCGTAGACGCGGACCGTGACGCCGTCGTGGCCGCCGGCCAGGAGCTGGTCGATCCGCTGCCTGGGGTAGGTGAGCAGCTGCCCGTCCAGGCCGGGGTAGCCGTCGACCACCTCCTGGACGGCCGCCACCGTCTGGTCGTAGCCGGTCGAGGGATCGACGCTGACCCACAGCTCGCCCGAGCTGACCCCGACCGCCTGGTCCGACATCACGGCCCGGCCGACGTGGGCGCCGACGTCGATGACCCCGGGGATGGCCTGCAGCTCGCGGCTGGCCTTGGCGGTGATCCTGGTCATCTCCGGGTGGGACGTGCCCGGCGTGCCGTCCAGGCGGACGAGCAGGTCGGTGTCCTTGAACGAGGGCGCCAGCTCCTGGTCGAGCAGCGGCACGGCGGCCAGGCCGAGCAGCACCACCACCACGGCGGCGGCGCCGGCGACCAACGCCCGGCCCGGTGTCTGGACGATCGGCGCCAGCGCGCGCTGGTAGCCGCGCTGCAGCCACCCGGCCAGCGGCGGCTGGCGGCGCCGCGGGGGCGCCTTGGCCAGCACCAGCAGGCTCAGCGCCGGTGTGACGGTCAGCGCCACCAGCATGGAGGCCACAACCGCCAGCACGAACGACAGGGCCAGCGGCGGGAGGAACGCGCCCGTCAGCCCCTCCATGAAGACCACCGGCAGCACGGCGACCAGCATGATCACGGTGGCGTAGGCGATCGGCCGGCGGACCTCCAGCGAGGCCTGGAGGATGACCCTGGCGGTCGAGGCGTCACCGCCGTCCTGCCGGTGCCGGCGCAGCCGCCGGGCGATCTGCTCGACGTCGACGACGGCGTCGTCGACGATGGCGCCAAGGGCCATCACCAGCCCGGCGAGCACGATCGCGTTGACCGTTGCCTGGCGCAGCCACAGCACGGTCAGGGCGGCCAGCAGCGACAGCAGGACCGAGCCGGCGCTGATCAGCGCGCTGCGCCATTCGAACAGGAACACGCCGAAGACCAGCAGGAGCAGCAGCGCCCCGAGCAGCAGGGCGGCGCTGAGGTTGCCGATGGCCGCCTCGACGAAGCTGGCCGGCCGGAACAGCGATGGGTCGATCTGGACCCCGGCCAGGCCGGGAGCCAGAGCCTCCAGCGCCCGGTCGACCTCGCGGGTCACCTGGAGGGTGTTGGCGTCGGGGAACTTCTCGACCACCAGCAGCAGGCCGGGGCCCTCGCCGAAGACCGCGTCGCCGATCAGCGGCTGGTGGTCCTCGACCACCTCGGCCACGTCGCCCAGGCGCAGCGCCCTGCCGTGCCCGTCGGGCTCCTCGTCGACGGCCACCTGGGCGAGGTCGTCGGCGGTCGCGATCGGCAGGACGTGCCGGATCCCGAGCCGCTGGTTGGGTGTGTCGATGAACCCGCCGGTGCCGGGCGTGGACGCCTCCAGGAAGGTCAGCGGCGACACGGCAAGGGCGTTGCCGGTGGTCTCGACAACCTGGTTGAGGGTGACGCCGTGCTCCCGCAGCCCATCCCCCGGGTCGGCCCGCACCTGGAGCTGTCGCTCCCGCTGGCCCCAGATGGCCACGTTGGCCACGCCGGGCACGCCCAAAAGGCGGGGCCGGATCGTCCAACGGGCCAGCACCGACAGCTCGATCGGGGACAGCTCCCTGGACGACAACCCGACCATCAGCACCCGGCTGGTCGACGACAGCG
>DATHIG010000292.1:0-4096 GCA_035490035.1 Actinomycetes bacterium | reverse complement strand
CCCCCGCGGCGGCGTGACCCCTCGACCCACGCCACGCTGGGCGGCGGCCTCGGCGATGCGATGCTCGGGCAGCCGGGCGAAGCCGAGCACCAGCGCCGGCGGCCCCCCGCGGCGGCGTGACCCCTCGACCCACGCCACGCTGGGCGGCGGCCTCGACGACGGCGTGCTGGTCGTGGCCGGGGGGGCAGCTCGATATTCAGCTGGATCCCGGCCGACACGCCGCGCGACCGCCGACGGCGTCATCCGCGGGCTGAGGCGGCGATCGGGCCTCGACGGGGAAATCGTTGGATGCATCGCGCCTGGGTCGCCGATGATGGCCGCATGGGCAGGTTCGCCGACATACTCGTCGACCAGCGCCAAGGAACCGGCGCAACGCCGACGGGGCGGCGCGAACCGATCAGCCAGCTCACCGTCCCCTGCTCGCTCCCAACGAGCTGGACGACGTCGCCAGAACATAAGGACGGCCACGACCATGACGAGCAGTCCCATGCGGCACCAGACGCACCAGACGGTGGTGTCGTGCGACACAGCCGCGAGGAACACCCACGACGACCCTTGGTGCGGCAGGCACACGCGCCAGCCAGATGCAGGATCGGCGTCACGGCGGGTTCCCGATCCGCAGGCTCGCAGGGTCGCGTCTGTCAAGTTACCGAGATTCGCGCTACCGGGTGACAGCGCCGAGGCCGTGGGCCCAACGAGCTGCAGGGCACCGTCCGTGCCTGCACCGGAACGGGCGAGTCTCTGTAGTTGGAAACGTTCAGTTGTGCTTCTCCATCGCCTGGAAGGTGAACGGGTTGTTGAGCAGGTAGGCCCGGTCCACCAGGGCGATCTTCTTGAGCCACTCGCGGGGATGGTCGTACCAGTAGGCCAGACGGTCGATGACCAGCGCGTGGCGGACCGGCTGGCGCAGGTCGAACGGCTCGATCGTGACCCGCTCGGTGGCCACCTCGTGGGTCTCGCCGTGTAGTCGATCCTGGGCCCGAGCCGGCGCAGGTACTGCTCGAACGCGCTCGGCCAGTCGTCCTCGGTCCCGAGCAGCAGGCCGATCAGGTGGGTCCTGGTCATCGCGCGCCCTTCCCTCAGACAAACCGCGGCAGGTGGTGGGCGAGCTGGGCCCGCCAGGACGGCCAGTCGTGGGCCACGTCGTGGCCCCACAGGTCGGTCTCGTGCTTGATGCCCTTGTCGCTCAGCAGACGGTCGAAGGCCTTGGTCGACGCCAGCGCCCCGGTGGTGTCCTCCCACTGGCCCTGGCCGCAGATCAGCAGCAGCGACAGCCGGCCCCGCAGCCACTCGAGGTGGTCGCCGTGCAGGTTGGCCACGTAGTCCATCGGGTTGTTGAAGTAGACGGCGTCGCCGCGGTCGCCCGAGCCGAGCTGGCCGGCGTCGTAGACGCCGCTCTGGCAGATCGCCAGCGGGAACAGGTCGGCCCGGCGGAAGGCCAGGTTGGCCGCGTGGAACGCGCCGAAGCTGGCCCCGGTGGCCATGATGTCGAGCGGGCCCTGGCAGTCGTCGTAGATGAAGGGGACGACCTGGTTGAGGATCCAGTCCTCGAACCGGCCGTGCTGCTGGGCCCGCGCCTCCAGCGGCAGATCGGGGGCGCACCAGCTGGCCGCGTCGTAGCTGTCGACCGAGTAGACCTTGACCCTCCCGGCCTCGATCAGCCCGGCGATGGCGTCGATCATGCCGCGGTCCTCGTAGTCGGAGCAGCGGCCCTGCTCGGACTGGAAGACCAGCAGCGGCCGGCCGCTGTGCCCGTAGGCGAGCAGCCCGCCTTCGGCCCCGATCGCGGGAGACCACAGGCCAACGTGGTCCCGTCTCATCCAGTCAACCCCACAGCTCCTCCAGCAACCCCAGCAACCAGGGATCAAAGGTATCGCGCCAAGCGATCCAGTTGTGCGCGTCCCGGTGCTCGGCCAGCCCGACCTGCCAGCCCCGGGCGGCCAGGGCGTCGCGGACGACCCGGTTGCCGTAGAGGTTCTCCTCGACGGTGCCGCAGGTCATGGCGACGGCGGCCGGCTCGGCGGGGCCGGGCTCGGCGACCAGCGGCGCGCGTGCCCCGCTGGCCAGGTCGTCCACGAAACGGCAGATCCGCTGGAAGCGGGGCAGGTCGCGTTCGTGGCCGTCGGCCAGCGGGCGGAAGAAGCTGCCCGACTGCAGGAACAGGCCACCGAAGCTGGCCGGGGAGGTGCGGGCCGCGGCCAGGGCGGCCAGCCCGCCGAGGCTGGCGCCCATCCCGACCACGAACCGGCGGCCGGGCGGGCTCGGGGCCAGCGCCTGCAGGGCCGGCAGGACCTCGCTGACCAGGGCGCGCGACCAGGCCGGGGAGGCCGAGTAGTGCTCGCCACGGTCCACGGGGGCCAGCAGGGCGGCTCGCATCCTCGGCAGCCGTCCCTCGGCGGTGGCCCAGGCCAGGAAGTCGAGCAGGCCGGCGTAGCGGGCGTACTCGGGGCCGTCGTGGACCACCAGCAGGGGCAGCCGCTGGCCGCGCCGGCGGCGGCCGCCGGGGCTGCGCCACAGCTGCACCGGCACCCTGGCCCCCAGGACGCGGCTGGGCACGGCCAGCCCGGTGGGCCGGGCGGGGGGCGGGACGCCGGCGGCCAGCCAGGCCGGCGGGCGGTAGCCGGGGAACTCGACCACCGACTTCTCCCCGAACGGGCCCTGGGCCGTCCGGGGGTTGGCCGGGTCGGGGACCAGCACCGGGCCGGCATCCGGGTAGCGGAGCTGGAGCTGGTACTCCATCCGGTCGACGGCCGGCCGCGGGAAGTCCAGCTCCCAGGTGGCCGTCCCGTGCACCCGGGCGAAGGCCGGCCCGACCCGGGGCCGCTGCACCTCCTGGTACAGCCGCACCTCCTGGAGCGCGGCCTCCGGGTCGGACACACGGAAGGTCACGCGGGCCGTCCCGACCCTCGGACCGGAGGCGGCCGTGGCAGGCTGGGTCATCCCCGGAGCATACCGACGGCGGCGCCGGGCGGCGCTGGCCTTCGCCGAGTCCCTGGCCGCCACCCTCGACCTGCGCGGTTGACAGCCCTCGGAGCGTCTTCGCTACGGTGGTCTGGAACGACCAGTCTCCCGTCCCCCCAAAGGTGATCGTCTGCTCGACTACGCCATCCAACCCACCACGGCACTCCTGATCCTGCTCGCCGCCTGGGTCGCCAACCGCCTGGTCCGGCGGGCCATCCGGCGCCTGGTCGCCTCGATGAGCGAGGAGCGCGGCCTTGCCGCCCTGCGCGCCCCGACCGCCCTGGCCAGGACCGGCGAGATCCCCAGCCTGCGCCGGGTGCAGCGGGCCGAGACGGTCGGCGCCCTGCTGGCCAGCATCGCCTCGTTCGGCATCTGGACGCTGGCCGGGCTGATGGCCCTCGGCACCCTGGGCCTCGACCTCGGCCCGCTGATCGCCGGGGCCGGGATCGTCGGCGTGGCCATCGGGTTCGGCTCCCAGAACCTGGTCCGCGACTTCATCTCCGGGATCTTCATGCTCATGGAGGACCAGTACGGGGTCGGGGACGTCGTCGACGCCGGCCCGGCCACCGGCACCGTCGAGGGGGTCGGCCTGCGCACCACCCGGCTGCGGGACGTCAACGGCACCCTGTGGCACATTCCCAACGGCGAGATCCGGCGGGTCGGCAACCGCTCCCAGGGATGGGCGCGGGCGCTGGTCGACGTCGAGGTGGCCTACTCGACCGACCTCGACGAGGCCACCCAGACCATCGAGCAGGTCGCCCATGCCATGTGGCGCGACGAGCAGTGGGCGCCGCGCCTGCTCGAGCAGCCGGAGGTCTGGGGGGTCGAGGAGCTCGGCCCCGACGGCATCCGCGTCCGCCTGGTCGCCAAGACCCGTCCCCTGGAGCAATGGAAGGTGGCTCGCGAGCTGCGGGCCCGCCTCAAGGTCGGCTTCGACCGGGCCGGCATCGAGGTCTCGGCCCAGAAGGTCCTCACCGCCAACCAGAACCCCCCGGCAGCCTGAGCCCGGAAGGCGGGCAACCCCGCCAGTGGCAAGCTGCGGACCTCCCAGCTGGCGCTGCCGGAGGAGGCGTGCAGGCTGGTCTAGGCGACCGAGGGCTACAGCCCGTGCGTCTGGGCCGCGAGCTTTCTGCCG
>DATHIG010000291.1:0-3088 GCA_035490035.1 Actinomycetes bacterium | reverse complement strand
GGTCTTGAAGGCGCAGCGGCGGCAGGTAGTGGGACTGGCGCAGGCGGCCGTCGACGACCTCGAGCACCCAGGTCGAACCCTTCGGCCATTGGGGCTCGCCGTCGCCCATGAGGCCGTCGGCGGCCAGACGCTCGAGCCCCGCGCCGATCAGCTCCCCGTGGGTACAGAGCACGGCATCGCCGACGGCCGGGTCCTGGAGCAACCCGACCAGTGCGGCCGGGTCAGCCTGCACGTCCAGGTCGCCGGCCGATTCGACCCAAAGACCGCGGCGACGCGCGAGCGGCTCAACAGTCTGCAGACAGCGCACGGCCGGACTGCTCAGGATCCGCGTGATCGGGTAGTCGCGCAGCCGGGTGAGCAGGCCATGCGCCTCCCGACGGCCAGGCGTCGACAACGGCCGGACCGCGTCAGGTCCCAGCCAGGCCCGCTTGTCGCCGGCGTGCGCATGGCGGACCAGGTACGGCATCCGGCCTCCGACCGCGCGCCCGCCGCTGGCCGGCGGGCGCCACCACCCGCGCCGGCCAGCCACCAGGCCGACCAGCGCGCCTACCAAACGCTCAGGCTTGTACCACCTTTGTGGACTGTAGTTCCAGCTGCAACCAACACCCGGGCTGGGCCGAGCGGCCTGGTCCGACGCCAGATCTCGGGGTGTGCGGACCGCCGAGCAGCCTGCCCACTTCCCCGTGGGCTGCTGGCGAGCGGATAAGATGCGCGCCCATGCGCTCGCTGGAACGCCTCGTATCCGAGCCATCGGCAGCTGGCCAGCCGAGATGGCGGGCGGTCGTGGGCGTGGCGGTCGCTGGGCTGCTGGTCGGCTGCGTGCTGCTCGTGCTGCAGTTTGCGCGGCTGGGCTGGGAGCCGACCGCGCCGTTTGTTGTGGGTACCAGCTGGGGGCTGGACGAGGAGCTGGCCGCCCGTCACGTCCGGGTCAGGGTAACCCCCGGGAACGGCTACGACGGCCAGTGGTTCCTGGGGTTGGCCTACGACCCGATGCTTGGTGAGCGGCTCGCCGCGAGCTTCGATATGCCCCGTTATCGGGCTGGCCGGCCCTTGCAGGCGGTGGTGGGCTGGCTGCTGGCCGGCGGGAGGGCCAGCGCGATCCCGCTGGCTCTCCTGGCGGTCGGGCCGCTGGCTGTTGCCTTGGGGTCCGCGGCCACCGGCAGGCTGGTCGCCGCCTGCGGTCGGTCGCCATGGTGGGGGCTCGGCTTCGCGTTGGTCCCAGGGGTGGCGGTCGGGGTCACCTTCGGCACCGCGGAGCCGCTGGCCCTCGCCCTGGCCGCACTGGGCCTGAGCCTGGTGCTGGATCGGCGCTCGATCGCCAGCGGGTTTGCCTTCGCCGGCGCCGCCCTGACCAAGGAGTCCTACCTCGTCTTCGCGGTGGCGGCGGCGGCGTGGCTGGCGTTGGGCGTCGGCAGGCGCCGCCTGGCGCGGTTCGCAGAGGCAGCGGCCGTGCTCGCCCCCGGGGTGGTGATGCTCGGGTTGTGGTGGGTGTACGTGGCCTGGCGGATACCGGCTGGCGCAGGTGAAGGCGAGGCGTTGGGAGCGGTTGGGCCGCCGCTGGCCGGCTGGGGCCACGCCTTGGGCATGGTCATCCGCGGCGACTACGTGCCCGACGCCCCGGTCGGTCCGCTCGGGGCGGCGTTGCTGATCGGGTCGCTGGTGGCCACCGTCGCCGCGACTGTGCTCGGCCTACGCCGCCCGACCCTGCTTGGCCGGGCCGGGCTCCTGCTCGGCCTGTACGGGCTGGTGCTCTCCGGCGAGCTGCTGGGCCGCTTCCTGTCGAGCATGCGCGTCCTGGCCCCAACGGTTCTCGCCGCCTGCCTCGCCATCGCGGCCGAGGTCACCACCGCCGCCAGGGCGAGGCAGGAAGCCAAGGCCCCATCCAGCACACCCTGACCGATCCGGCTCGCCCTTGGCTCGGTCGCGGGAGGGCGCCGGGGAGGGATCGTGGCCGGACGTTCCACCAGACCCAGACCCCGGCCACCTGCTCGGGGGGGCGGCCGAGCAGCTCGGTGAAGAACTGCACCATGGTCGCCTCGGTGGGCGGGGAGTCCATCGGTCCGACCACGACGGTCCCGACCTGCCAGCGCACCAGGTCGGCCACGAGCTGCTGGCGGAGCTCAGGGACCAGGGTCGGCTTGCGCCAGCCGAGCCGGATCTTGGTCATCCACCCGGACAACCTGGTACCGACGGGGCCGAACTTCGGCAGGCCCTGGGCGTCGGGGCCGACGAAATAGCCGCCCGGCATGCGGTAGTGCATGTCGGCCATGGCCTGCCACATCATCGCCCGTGAGGCCTGGGCGCTCGGGAACGGGGCGACCAGGGCGACGCTGCCCTCGGGGATGCGCCGCACCTCGGCGCCGGTGAAGAACAGCGGCGGCCGAAGCGGCTCGGCCCGCAGCGGCACCTTCGGCAGCAGCGCCAGCAACGCCGCCCCGACCAGCATCATGGCCAGCAGCCGGCCGCCGACGGCCCAGTGCCTGGCGCGGTCGATGAAGACGGCCAGCAGCAGGGCGAAGAACAGGTTGGCGATGATCATGAAGCGGGTCGGGACGGCGCTCTGGACCAACGGCAGGGACTTCATCGCGGCCCACGGCATGGGGACGTCGAGGATCCTCCCGTCGAGGTGCAGGCGCTCGCCCATGGACAGCAGCAGCAGCACCAGCCCGGTCACGAACGCCACCCGGACCACCCCGCTGCGCCACCAACGGGCCACCGTGAACAGGACCACCGCCACCAGCGGAGCGCCGAGGTAGCCGTTGATCTCTCCCACCCGGCCGACGAACCGGCCGCTCACCGCAAGGGCGGCCGCCGGGGTGACGGCCATGATCCTGGTCGGGACCACGAAGGCGTACAGGTCGTTGCCGTTGCGGCTCGATTCCTGGATGTCGCCCACGATCCGCTGCGGGCCGAGAAACTGGAAGGCCAGTGGCCAGGCGGCGAGCGCGGCGAACACCGCCGCGGCGGTCCCGAAGGCGACCAGGGCCCGGCCGGACCTACCCGCGACCCGGCGAGGGAACATCACCAGCAGGGCCAGCAGCATGGCCGCGCCGGCGGTGCCCGTGAAGGCGAGCAGCTCCTCACCGAT
>DATHIG010000290.1:0-2833 GCA_035490035.1 Actinomycetes bacterium | reverse complement strand
CCGCCGGCCCGGAGCCGAAGCCGCTGGACGCCCTGCACACCGCATACGGCGACACCACGATCGCCGACCAGGTTGTGGAGAAGATCGCCGGTATTGCAGCCCGTGAGGTTCCCGGCGTCTACGCCATGGGGTCCGCCGTCGGGCGGGCATTCTCCAGCATGACCCAGCGCGTGCCTGGTTAGCAGCAGAGCGTGTCCGGCGGGGTGAGCATCGAGAAGGGTGAGCGTCAGACCGCGATCGGTGTGTCGATCGTGGTGGAGTACGGCGTCTCCATTGTCCAGGTCGCCGACAACATCCGCGACGCGGTCATCAAGAGTGTGGAGTATGGCACCGGGCTCGATGTCGTCTCGGTCGATGTGAACGTCACCGACGTACACCTCCCCGAGGGGTATGAGACCGGTGCCGACGACACCGCCGCACCGGCGACGGGCTCAGCAACCCTCGCCTGAGCCGACGCGCCCGCCGGATGCCTTGGGCCCCCTGGTCGCCAGGTCGGCACGGGCACCCTGACGGTTGGCCTGGCGTCTCTTGATCGCCAACATTCTTCAGCAAAGGAACACCGACTGTTATGTCCACATCCCAGTTCGCCGTGATCGTTGGGATCGCGCTCGGCGTCGTGGCCGTCTTCGCCGGTTTTGTCTCGTTCGTGATCGTTCTGCTGTTTGCGGCGGCCGGGTTGGTCGTCGGTCGGATGCTGGAGGGCAAGCTCGACCTCAAGGCGCTGGTCGGCCGGTCCACCGAACGGCGCTGACCCCGTGGCATCCACCGTTGTGGTCTTCCCCCGCCGAGCAGCATCCCCCGGCCGGGGACGGCTGATCATGGACCACAAAGTGATCGAGAAGATTGCCAGCCAGGCCGCCAGCGAGGTCGCTACCGCCGGTGGCAGCAGCGGCGGGTTTCTGGGCATCGGCTCGCACACCGACCTTTCGGCCCGCCCCAAGGTCGAGGTCGAGTTGTCGGGCGGGACCGCCTCGGTCGACCTCGCGATCACCGTCGCCTACCCGACGCCGATCCGCAAGGTCACCGGCCAGGTCCGCCAGCATCTGATCGACCGGGTCGGTGAGCTGACCGGGGTCGAGGTGACCCGGGTCGACATCACCGTCTCCGCTCTCCACCGCGAGGCCAATCCCGGCGCGGAGGCCCTTCAGTGAGCCGCTCCGACGCGCGTTCGAACAAGCTGCGCCGCCGCCCGGCCCGGACCACACCGGCCAGCATCGTCAGCGTGGTTGTGCTGGCGGTTGGCATCGGCCTGGTCTGGGTCACGGTGTTGCGGCTGCTCAACGGCAGATGGCCGAGGTTCCTGGGTGCCGGCAACGAATGGTTGGCCACGCTGCGGTGGGGCTCCACCGTTACCGTCGCGATCAGCCTCGCAGCCGTCGCGGTCGGGCTCATCTTGCTGTTCTGCGCCTGGAAGCCCGGACAACCGAACGCCATTGTCCTGCACGTCGACCCCAGCGTTGACGTGGCCGGGTCGACCGAGCTCGTGATAACGCGCCGCTCGGTCGCCCGACTGGCAGCGGGCCACGCCGACATGGTTGACGGCGTCGATTCCGTGTCGGCGACCGTCACATCGCGCAGGATCACCCTGTCGGTCAAGTCCCAATCGGCGCAGCGCAGCCAGCTCGCCGACATGGTCACAGACCGGGTCCGTGAAGCCCTCCAGGGGGTTGGACTGCAACCGATGCCAAAGATCACCACTACCGTCCACACGCAGCGGCTATGACCACCCCCGAGTTGGCTTTCTGCACGGAAGCAGGCACGACATGAGGCAACGCTCGGGACCCCTGAACCGGACATGGCTGGCCGTCATCGGCCTCATCGTGCTGCTGGGGGGGATCGTGGCGGCGCTGATCGCGCTGGGGCTCCTGGCCCGCATCACCACCGCCGTCGACATCCGCCTCGGCGTGCCAGTTACCTCGAGCAAGGTTCTCGGGTCCGGCGTCGGCGCATTCTTCGACCAGCCGGTGGTCGTGGTGGCGGTCGGTCTTCTCGGGGTGATCCTGGGCGCTATCGCCCTGGCGTGGCTCATGGCCCAGATCCCACGGACCAACGCGGCCAAGCCGTTCCGGCTTCAAGACGACGCCGCTCGTGGTCTCACCATCTGCCGCGCAGACGTGCTGACCGACGCCGTCGAAGCCGACGCCGAGCGCCTATTGGGTGTCGCCGACGCGTCTGCGATCTTGCGGGGCACCGCCCGCCAGCCCGAGCTGACCCTAAGGGTCACCGTGAACGACCGCACCGACATCCAGCGGCTGCTGCACTCCCTGCAGACCGAGACTGTGGCCCGCCTGGTCAGCGCCATGGAGACGCCACTGAAGCACCTGGCGGTCCAGGTTCACGTCACCACCAGCCGGCCTACGGCCGACCAGATCACCGTCTAGATGACTAAGCAAGGTCAGCGGCCCGTCCGGCAGAAGCGAGATGCCACAGCTCGACGCGACGACGCAAGGACTCGAGGGCTTGTTTCAGAGAGGGGGTTCAGTCTGTGAACTGTGCAGCCGGTACCGGCCCAGGTCAGGAATACCACCGCGACCCCCATTCGTCGGTTCTCGCGGTTCCAGCGGCGCCAGCTGACTTCGCGGTGCCGTCCTCACATGTCGCCGGGACACCCTCACCGCCTCGGGTGTTCAGCGAAGCGACCACGGTGGCCCGGGCTCAAGACGGTGACACCGACGCCTTCGAGCAGCTGGTCCGCTCCTACGAAGCAGACTTGTTCCGGCTCGGCCTCCGGATGCTGTCCGATCGAGGCGAGGCACAAGACGCCGTGCAGGACACGTTCGTTCTGGCCTGGCGGCGGCTGCCGAGCCTGCTCGATCCGGAGGCGTTCCGCGCC
>DATHIG010000289.1:0-3445 GCA_035490035.1 Actinomycetes bacterium | reverse complement strand
CCCAGCCCAGCCACCACGAGTCCAAGGACACGGGGGCCGTGCCAGGCAGGTCGATCCGAGCCGGGGCCAGCAGCGGGTCGCGGTGCAGGCCCCGCAGCCGGATCAGCCCCGGCCCCTGTTGCTCGGCCCGGACGGTGATACAGCCCCAGGTGTCAGCCAGGTACGTCGCGGCCCGCTGGTAGTCGGCCAGGCTCGCGCCAGCGATGGCGACCATGGTGGCGGTCACGCCCTGGTCGTCCATGACGAACTCGGCGGCCGGGAAGCGGTGCTGGCGGGTCCACTGGTCGGTGTAGCCCAACCGCAGGGTCTGCGACAGGAGCGGCCACTGGGCCGCCAACCGCCGTCCCTGCCGGGTCCGCGCCCTAGCCGCCGCCCGCTGGGGATAGCGGCGAGCCTGTCGGGTGCCAACCAGCCGGGCCAACAGGTGCCCGGCCAGCACGGCGATCCCGCCCCCAACCACCAGCAGCAGCCACAGCCCGACCAGCAACCCGGCCAGGCTCGCCACCAGCGGCGGGAGGCTCCGCATCAGCGGGTCCACAGGGGTCGGCGGCGGCGGGCGATCAGCAGCCCGTCACAGCAACGCTCCACCAACTCCCCGTCCTGGTCGTCCAGGAGGTCGACGAAGCGGCAGCGGGTGTGCCAGCCACTGGCGCAGGCCGGGCAGTCAGGGCTGTCGGCCCACATCAGCCCGCCACCCCCTCCACCACCGCAGCGGCCGGGACAGCAGGCGGGTCGGCCAGGTCGGCAGCCAGGTGCAGGGCGGCGGCCAGCTCCCGCAGGGCGGCCGGGGGGCCTTGGATGTGGCCGCTTGAGTAGCCGCCGGCGTCGAACCGGACCGAGGCGTTGAGCACGCCGTCACGGCTGTGCCAGTGGTGGTGGCTGTCGTAGACGGCACCAGCCGGGACGATGATCCCAAGGCTGATCGAGGGCATACGATCAAGGGGCATCATGGGCTCCACTCCTGATGCACGGGCCAGGTGTTGCGAGCACCCGGCTTGGATGGTGGAGGGGCCGGCCCGGCTCCCAACAGCCGGTCTGCCGGCCCCTCCGTCGTCTGCTGGTCTGGTTGCTGGCATCCCTCCTTTCGTCAGCTCGCCTTGGCCGCGGCCATGGCCGGCTCGATCCGGACGGCGCGGAAGGAAACCCCGGACCGGTCGTTCATCGTCCAGGGCTGGGCGACCAGCCCAACGACCTTCACGGCCGCGCCCTGGCGGACGCCGGCACCAGGGATGCCGGGCACCTTGACCGCGAGCAGGTCGGCCGAGCCGTCGCCCATGGCCAGGAGCTGGACGACGTAGAGCGGCTCGCCGTTGTCATCTGCGCGGGGCCGCTTGGTCTCGAAGTCGACTACTGGCTCGGGCGCCAGAGCGCATAGGAACGCAATCGCCGACGTGTCGATCGGGAGCTTCACGGTTGCCTCCTTCGGCTTCGCCGCGCGGACAGCGCGACAGCAACAGGGGAGCACCGCAGCGGGCACCGCCGACAGATCAGCCACTCATCACTCGCTCATCAACTCGCCCTGAAATCGGTCAGGCGTCGCGGTGGAGTCGTACAATGCGGCCATTCGGGCAACCCTCACGGAAGGCGAGGAACGGCCGATGGGATCCCCAGCGGCCACCAGGTGGCAGCCCAACCAACAGCTCCTGACGCAGCGGCTCCGGCGAGGCTGGTCGCTGGAGGACGTCGTCCGGGAGCTTTGCGACCTCGCAGACCGGGTGGGCGAGCGGCCGCTCGGCGTGAACCCCACCATGGTCTACAACTGGGAGAAGGGCCGGCATCGGCCACGGCCGCCCTACCCGCGGCTGCTGTGTTTGCTGTATGAGTGCTCGGCTGAGGAGCTGGGGCTGTACCAACCGGCGGGGATCGGCGAGCTACACCGCGCTGGTGGCCTGGTTGTCCCCTCCCGAGGGTTCGCCGGTCGCCGGCCAGAACGCCCCGTGCGCATCAGCGAAGCCACCGTTCACAACCTGGAGAGCGTCACGGCAGCCTATCGGCGCATGTACCACACCGTGGCTGCCCACGACCTCATCGACGACGTTGCCCAGCACGCCCAGACGACCGCTGGGTTCTGGCGGCGCACCGCCGACCCCGAGCTTCGGCGTAGCTTGGCTGCCGCTGCCAGCGAGATCACGATGCTCGCCGGCCGCATGTCGTTCTTCGACCTTGGCCGGCCTTCCCAGGCCGAGCCCTACTACCAGGACGCCCTTGAGGCTGCCCAAGAGGCCCAGGACCGGCCGTTGCAGGCCGTCGTGCTGGGCAACAAGAGCTTCCTGCCCCGCAGTCGCGGGGACTTCGCCACCGCCCTGCAGCTCCTGGACCAGGCGAAGCGGCTCGTGCCTGACGACCCTGTCGTCCGGTCGTGGGCGACGGCGTTGGAGGCGATGACCCAAGCCTGGGCGCACCAGCCGGCCGAGAGCCTGGTCGCCCTGGAGGCAGCCGAGACCATCCTCGATGACGCCACGCCAGCGGCGGCGCCGTCCTGGTTCGACTACTACGACCGCTCACGGCTGGCCGGCTTCAAGGGCCAGGTCCACATCCGCCTGGCCCAGCCAGACACTGCCCACGCCGTACTCGAGGAAGCCATTGGCGCGCTGGACCCGGACGCGGCCAAGCAGCGCGCCTGCTACCTGGCCGACCAGGCCACCGTCTGTGTCGACGAGGGCGAGGTCGACCAGGCCTGCCAGCTCGGCATCCAGGCACTCCAGCTCCTGGGAGCGGTCGAGTACGAGACCGGCGTGCAGCGCGTCCGTGACCTTCGCGCCAAGCTGCGGCCCTGGCGGAACCATCCGGCCGTGGCCGACCTGACCGAGCAGCTGCTGTTGGTGTCGTAGCATCCCTGGCATGACCGAGGAGGAACCCAAACAGCAGCGGCTCATCCTTGTCCAAGGCAACCGAGTCGGCCTGGGCGCGCTGCGCCACGACCTCATCCCCGCCTACCTGCGGTGGCGCAGCGACCCAGAGGTCATGCGTGGGACGGGGGAGAGCACCCAGGTTCCCACCGTGGAGGCGGTGCAGGCCTGGTATGAGCAGGCCACCAGACCCGGCAACAGCGAAGTCCACTTCACCATCTACGACCTCGACGACGTTGCACCGGTCGGCACGGCGCTGCTGGTCCGGGTCGACCAGCACGCCGGCACCGCCGAGTTCGGCCTGACCATCGGCGAGCGGCGCAACCAGGGCCTGGGCAGCGAAGCCACCAAACTCGTGCTCGACTGGGCGTTCACGGTCATGGGCCTGCACAACATCCTGCTGGTGACCTTCTCGTGGAACCTGCCCGCCATCCGGGCCTACAGCAAGGCAGGATTCCGGGAGATCGGCCGGCGACGCGGAGCAGTCCTCACATTCGGACAACGCTACGACCAGGTCCTCATGGACGCGGTCGCCGATGAGTTCACCGACTCGGTCCTAGCCAAGCAAGCCCCACCAGACGCCGAATCGCCTGACC
>DATHIG010000288.1:0-2711 GCA_035490035.1 Actinomycetes bacterium | reverse complement strand
GGCCAGCGTCTCGGCCGGCGACCCCGAGATCGGCGAGGTCATCGCCAAGGCGATGGACGTCGTCGGCAAGGAGGGCGTGATCACGGTCGAGGAGTCCAACACCTTCGGCATCGAGCTGGAGACGGTCGAGGGCATGCGCTTTGACAAGGGCTACATCTCGCCGTACTTCGTCACCGACCCCGAGCGCATGGAGGCGGTCCTCGACGACCCCTACATCCTGGTCGCCAACCAGAAGATCTCGGCCGTCAAGGACCTGCTGCCGGTGCTCGAGAAGGTGATGCAGAGCGGCAAGCCGGTCGTGGTGATCTCCGAGGACGTCGAGGGCGAGGCCCTGGCCACCCTGGTCGTCAACAAGATCCGCGGCACCTTCAAGAGCGCCGCCGTCAAGGCTCCCGGGTTCGGTGACCGGCGCAAGGCCATGCTGGCCGACATCGCCATCCTGACCGGTGGCCAGGTCATCAGCGAGGAGGTCGGCCTCAAGCTCGAGAACGTCGGCATCGACCTGCTCGGCCGGGCCCGCAAGGTGGTCGTCACCAAGGACGAGACCACCATCGTCGAGGGCCAGGGCGACCCCGAGGACATCAAGGGCCGGGTCAACCAGATCCGGGCCGAGATCGACAACACCGACTCCGACTACGACCGCGAGAAGCTCCAGGAGCGGCTGGCCAAGCTGGCCGGTGGCGTCGGCGTGATCAAGGTCGGCGCGGCCACCGAGGTCGAGCTCAAGGAGAAGAAGCACCGCATCGAGGACGCCGTCTCCAACGCCCGCGCGGCGGTGGAGGAGGGCATCGTCGCCGGCGGCGGCGTTGCCCTGCTCCGGGTCCAGGAGGTCCTGACCAAGGTCGACCTGACCGGTGACGAGGCGACCGGCGCCTCGATCGTCCGCAAGGCGCTCGAGGAGCCGCTCAAGCAGATCGCCTTCAACGCCGGCCTCGAGGGCGGCGTGGTGGTCGAGCGGGTCCGCGGCCTCGACCCGGGCCATGGGCTCAACGCGGCCACCGGCGACTACGTCGACATGTTCAAGTCGGGGATCGTCGACCCGGCCAAGGTCGTCCGCTCGGCGCTGCAGAACGCGGCCTCGATCGCCGGCCTGTTCCTCACCACCGAGGCAGTCGTTTCCGACAAGCCGGAGAAGGAGAAGGCCCCCGCCATGCCAGGCGGCGGTGGCGACATGGACTTCTAGGTCCACTCCACGCGAACGGCGGCCCCTCGGGGCCGCCGTTTCGCATGGTTCTAGACTGTTGGCCATGGACGTGCTGGACGGCAAGCTGGCCGTGCTGCGGCGGGAGCTGGAGGCCACCGGCGGGGTGATGGTGGCGTTCCCGGGCGGGGCCGACTCGGCCTTCCTGCTGGCCGCGGCCGTGCAGGCGCTGGGAGAGCTGGCGGTGGCGGCCACCGGCGTCTCGCCAAGCCTGGCCGAGCACGAGCTGTCCGACGCCCGCGCTCTCGCCGCCCTCGACCTGGAAGGCTTCCGCTCCGGCTCGATGAACGCCCTCCTCGGAGACCAGGCCCCATGAGGCGCGTGGTCCACTGCACCCTGCCCCCGGAGCTGGTCCACCAGCCGATCCTGCACGGCCTGGTCCGGGCCACCTCGGCCGTGGTCAACATTCGCCGGGCCAACGTCGACGTCGAGTCCGGCGTCGCCTGGTTCCTCCTCGAGCTCTCCGGCCCCCGCGACCAGCTGGACCGCGCCGAGGCCTGGCTGACCCGGCAGGGCGTCACCGTCGAGCCGATCGACGCCTGACCGTCCTGCCCGGCGACGCTCGTTGTCTCCTGCTCGGGCAGGAGACGGGTCAGGAGGCCGGGGGTGCGGCGGTCGGCTCGGGCCCGGCGCCGTCGCCGTCGCTGGATGGGCGGGAGACGCCCTGGGGTGCCGTGGTCGAGCCGATCACGGGCACGACCTGGCGGGCGGTGATGATCTCGTCGACCATGCCGTACTCCAGCGCCTGGTCGGCGCTCATGATGAAGTCGCGGTCGGTGTCCTTGGCGATCTTCTCGACCGTCTGGCCGGTGTGCTTGGCCATGATCTCGTCCAGCAGCTTGCGAAGGCGCAGGATCTCCCTGGCCTGGATCTCGATGTCGGCCGACTGGCCACGGGCCCCGCCCGACGGCTGGTGGATCAGGATGGTCGAGTGGGGCAGGGCGTAGCGCTTGCCCTTGGTCCCGGCGGACAGGATCACCGCCGCCGCCGATGCCGCCATGCCCATGCAGATGGTGGAGACGTCCGGCTTGACGTACTGCATGGTGTCGTAGATGGCCAGCAGGTCGGTGATCGACCCGCCGGGCGAGTTGATGTAGATCGAGATGTCCTTGTCGGGGTCCTCGCTCTCCAGGTGCAGGAGCTGAGCCATGACGAGGTTGGCGATGGTGTCGTCGATCGGCGTGCCAAGGAAGATGATCCGGTCCTTGAGCAGCCGGGAGAAGATGTCGAAGGAACGCTCGCCACGACTGGTCTGCTCGATGACGATGGGCACCAGGTTCGCATCGGCCATTGAGCAACCTCCGGAAGGGAACGGGACCGACGCGAGCGTACCAGCGCCGGGTCCAATTCGGGGGCTAGCGGCCTTCCGCGCCGGCGAGGTTGGCGCGGACCCCGTCGGTCGGCAGCCCGGCCAGGTCGAGCACCAGCTTGAGCACGTCGGCCGGCTCCATCCCACGGGCCTGGCCGGCCTGGGTGACCAGGCAGCGGTGGATGGTGACGTAGGCCCGGG
>DATHIG010000287.1:0-2361 GCA_035490035.1 Actinomycetes bacterium | reverse complement strand
CGGCGGAACGGCCGCCACCAACGACCGGAACACTGTTGAAAAGCCTGGCTTCGGGGCGATCGCCAGAGCCGGACCCTCGGGCAGCGCAGGCGGCCGCGGGCAGCGTCCCGCCGAGAGGCCAGCCGCGAGGCCTCCGGCTAGCTCGCCATAGCATCCGTCAAGTCCTCCAAGCAGGCAGGCCCATTTGGCCGCCGGGTGGGCGGCTCCGGCCGGTTGTGGTCATTGGCTGGTGCGCTGGTGCCTCCGAGCCTTCGCTCACGCCCGCACGCTGATGGGTTGGCATGCGCGGTCTGGCCGCAACTCGCCACATCCGCGGTCTGGAGGAAGGGTCCGAGGGGCCGGCGCCAAGCTAGCCTCGAGGTCTGGCCTCATAGCGACAACGGCGTCTGATCGGCCCCTCGGAGGCCACCAGTGTCCCTGATGCTTAGGCTGCTCGACCACCCGCCTTCCGCTGGTTGGCCGTGCGCTGCTGGATGCGCTTGGTCTGGTAGTCGGGGTCGTAGTCGGCGCCGGTAGCCATGAGGGCAAAGCAGGTCCGTCCGATCGAGTTGCCCTCGGCGGCCAGGGCGACTTTGGGATGCTTGCGGCCAGCGGTTCGGGTTCGGTAGCCGTCTTGCCAGCGGCCGGGCTGGCGGCAGACGCTGGCGGCCAGGTCAAGGATCGCCCGCCGGCCCCAGGCCGAGCCCTCGCGGCTGATGCCATAGCTTTGGTCGGTGGCGCCGGACTGGCTGCGGGCCGGGTCCAGCCCGGCCGCCCGCCACACCTTGGACCACTCGCTCCAGCGGCCGGTATGCCCCACAAAGGCCACAAACCCGGCGGCGGCGACCGTGGCCACCCCGCGGATCTGGGGCAGCTTGGCGCCCTGGGTGTGGGCCAGCAGCGGGGCCATCTCCGCCTCCAGACCAGCGATCTGGCGGTCCAGGGCGGCCAGGGCACCCAGCAGCCCGGCCAGGGTGGCCGCCTTGCCGGCGGTGGCGGCCGGGTGGGCGGGCAGCGCGGCGGCGGCCCGAGCGATCAGCCGGTCAGCCAGCGGCCAAGTCAGCCGGCAGCCGCGGGCGGCGAAGGCCGCGCGCAGCTCGGCAGGGCTGGCGGCGGCAACGCTGGCTGGGGTCCAGCCCTCGGCGAGCAGCCCCAGGACCACCCGACCGGCCTTGGTACAGAACAGGTCGCTGAGCACCGGGGTGATCCCGGCCTGCTTGTCTTTGGCGGTGCATCCCGGCCACAGGCAGTCCACCAGAGCCCCGGCCTGCTGGCGGAGCTTGCTGCGGGCCTCGACCAGGTCCTTGCGGCCCGACCACAGCGAGCGCAGGGCGCTGGCCGGCGAGGCGTCCAGGTGCACCGGCGAGCCCTCCCCACGGGCCAGCAGCTCACAGACCGCGGCCGCGTCCAGCCAGTCGGTCTTGCGCCGGCGGTTGCCCTGCTGCTTGCGTACCGCGGCGACCTGGGCGGGGTTGAGCAGCCGCACGTGCAGGTCTGCCCGCTGACTCAGGTGCCCGGCCAAGCTCTGATGCTGATGCCCGGCCGCCTCCACACCGACCACCACCACAGCGGTATCGAGCCTGGCCTGGGTCTGAGCGATCAGCCGCTGGAGCTCGGCCAGCCCAGCCTGGTCGGCGACCAGCCGGACGCCGTCGACCACGACCTCCCCCAGCAAGGTGCTGGCGACGACAAACCAGGTCGCCTTGGCGACATCGATCCCGACCAGCAGGACCCGCTGCGGATCAGTGCCGCGCACCAACTCCAAGAACGCCCCTCCCCGCTGGCCACCGATGTGGGCACCATGCATCATCGACCTACCCCTTTCTGCCAACTGCTCTCCATGACAGAAAGCAGGCTGGCAGGAAGGGGCTGTCTCATGAACCCCGGTATATCAGCGACCCAGGAGGTATGAGGGGATGCGTGACCAGGGCCTGGAAGTGCTCGGTCACCTACTGGAAGCCTCCCACGACCTGGCACCTGACCAGATCGTCGCTGCGGTCGCTCAGGCCGGGCGAGCCCTGGATGCCGAGGATGTTGCCATCTATCTGGTCGACTACGAACAGACCGTGCTCGTTCCGCTGCCCGACGGCACCGACCGGACGCCGCTTGAGATCGACGCCACCCTGGCCGGCCGTGCCTTTGCCGCCCTCGCCGTTCAGGAGACTGACACCGAATCGGGACGGCGGCTGTGGCTGCCGCTGCTGGATGGCGCAGAGCGCCTGGGCGTCCTCGGCCTCACCCTTCCAGGCGTCGACGACGCGCTGCGGGTGCAGTGCGCCTGGCTGGCCACGTTGATCGCTGAACTGCTCATGACCAAGGGCCAGTACACCGACAGCTACTTCCTGGCCCGCCGCCGACACCCCATGAGCCTGGCCGCCGAGA
>DATHIG010000286.1:0-13508 GCA_035490035.1 Actinomycetes bacterium | reverse complement strand
GTTCGATCGCGCCAGGGAGGAACGCCATGAGGCTGCGGGCCGCAGGTGCCCGACCGGTGCGCTAGCGCGATGACCATGCCGGTCCGGCTGCAGGAGATCGTCGAGGAGTTCGCCGACCTCCCGGCCGAGCTGCGCCTGGAGGCGCTGCTGGACTATGCGCGCCGGGTGCCGCCGCTGCCGGAGCGGCTGGCCGGCCACCGCGACGCGATGGAGCAGGTCCCGGAGTGCCAGACGCCGTTCTTCCTGGCCACCGAGCTGAGCGACGGCGACCGGGTCACCCTCCACTTCGACGCCCCCCCGGAGGCGCCGACCACCCGCGGGTTCGCCGGCATCCTGTCCGAGGGCCTCAACGGTGCCACCGTGGCCGAGGTGCTGGCCGTCCCCAGCGGCTTCTACACCGCCCTCGGCCTGGACCGGGTGATCTCGCCCCTGCGGCTGCGTGGCATCTCGGCCATCCTGGGCCGGCTCAAGCGGCAGGTCGCGGTCCAGGCCGAGGCCAGGTCGGCCGGGCCGGCCCCATCCTGAGCCGTCAGGCCTCGCGCCTGGAGGTCACGAACACGGCGTTGAGGGGGTCGCCCGGCGCCTGGTGCACCGCAACCTCGCCGAAGCCGGCCTCGGCGAGCATCCTGCGCGCCGCCTGTTCGCCCCACGTCGCGCCGAGGCCGGCGCCGCCGTGGGCCAGCGAGACGGTCAGGCAATGCAGCGTGCTCACCGAGTACAGCATCGGCGCCAAAGGGTTGGCCAGGTTGCCCTCCGGGGTGCTGGACACCCCTGGCTCGACCATGACGAAGCGCCCGCCGGGTGCCAGCGCCGCGTGGATCCGGTCGAGGACCTCGGCCGGTGCCACCTGGTCGTGGATGGCGTCGAACACGAACACCACGTCGAACGGCTGCTCGACGGCCAGCCGGGCGACGTCGCGCACCTCGAACCGCGCGTTGGCCAGCCCGGCCGCGGCCGCCTCCGCCCTGGCCCGGGCGATGGCGTCCTCGGCCAGGTCGTAGCCGACGAAGGTGGAGGCCGGGTAGGCGCCGGCCAGGAGCACGATGGCGTGCCCGGTGCCGCAGCCGACGTCGGCCACCCGCGCCCCGGCGGTCAGGCGCTCGGTCAGCCCCGGCACCAGCGGCAGGTATTCCGCCAGCAGCAGCTCGTCGAAGGTGCCGCGCCCCAGCCCGTCCATCACGTCGGTGAACTCGGGGCGGAACTCCGTATAGGGCACGCCGCCGCCCTCCCGGAACGCCCGCGCGACCGCGTCGACGTGCTTGGCCAGGTGGGTGCTGAGCCGACTGTACGGCGCGAGGTTGGCCGACCCCGGCCCGGTGAGGCAGGCGGCGTGCTCGGCCGGCAGGCGGTAGGTCGTGGTCGCGGGGTCGTACTCGACAATGCCGCCGGTCGCCATGGCGCCCAGCCACTCCCTGACGTACCGCTCCTGGAGGAGCGCCCGGGCGGCGAGCTCGCCGCTGGTCGCGGGGCCGGCCGCCGCGGCGGCGAACAGGCCGGTCCGATGCCCGATGTCGACCATGTAGGTCAGCATCCCGCCGGTGTACAGCTCGAACAGGCGCCCGGCGAACGCCTCGACCCGCGCCTCGTCCAGCGAGTCGGTGGCGTCGGTCTGGTGGCGTTCGCTGTCCAGCGTCCTTGCGGTCATGGTGTGCCCTCCTGCTCGATGGCTGTTGGCCGTACGGTAGGGAGGCCGGGGCGGCCGATCATCGGGCGGAGTGTGCAACCTCCAGCGGCCGATGGGTCGTTTCACCCACGCGCCGGCGTGGCCAGGCCGTGCTCGTAGGCGTAGGCGGCCGCCTGGGTCCGCGAGGTCACGTCGATCTTGGCGAAGATGTTCGACAGGTGCCGGGCCACCGTCTTCTGGCTCAGCACCAGGGCGGCGGCGATCTCCCGGTTGGACCTGCCGGCCGCGACCAGCGCCAGGACCTCGGCCTCGCGCTGGGTGAGGCCGTCCGGCAGGACGGGCCGTCCGCGGAGGGCAGGCATCCTCCCGCTGTCGAGGGTTGCGCCGAGGCGGTCGAACACCGCCTCGGCCTCGTCCAGCTCCAGGGCGGCGGCGTCCCCGTCGCCCAGCGCCTGGTACGTCGTGGCCAGCAGCAGCCGGACCCTGGCGGCGTCGTAGGGGGCGTCCAGCTCCTGCCAGCGCCGGTGGGCGGCCCGCAGGGTCTGCAGCGCCGCCTCCGGGCGCCCCTCGGCGAGCACCAGCGTCCCCCTGGCCTGCAGCGCCGCCGCCTCCAGGCCCGAGCTGCCGTAGGTGGACGCGGTCTGGTTCAGCTCCCCGCAGGCGTCCCGGGCGGTCTCCCGCTCGCCGGCGGCCAGAGCGACCTCGACCAGGGCGGCGCACAACCGGGCGCGGGTCAGGCGGTCGTGGGTGACGGCGGTCAGGGCGGCCCGGATCGAGGCCGACGCCGCACCCGCCCGGTCCTGGGCCAGGCGGAGCAGGGCAAGGCCAGGCTGGGGGTCACGGCCCAGCCGGTGGGCGTGCCGGTACGCCTCCTCGGCGCCGGCCAGGTCGCCACGCAGGCGCCGGATCTCACCCACCTGGTAGTAGCCCTCGGCGGCGCCGACGACGTGCAGGTCCTCCAGGTCCTGGCAGACCAGGACCGCCTCCCGCTCGGCCTGCGTCCACGCGCCCTTGAGCTGCAGCACCTGGGAGCGGTGGATCCGGCAGACGCCGGTGAACAGCACCGCGGCGGGGAGGCCGGCCAGCCAGCGGGTGGTCGCCTCGGTCCACTCGGCGGCCCGGCGGACGTCGGCGATCTCGTAGAACGCCGCCATCAGGTGGCAGTAGATGTTGCCGGCCCACTCCGGTCGCAGCTCCTCCGAGAGCACCGCCAGCATCGCCTCGTCCAGCAGCGCCATCCCCTCGACCACCCGGCCCTGCTTGACCAGCACCCGTCCCTCGAACAGGCACCCGACGGCGACCAGGTTGGGGTCGCCGTGCCGGCGGCCGATCTCCTTGACCCACCGCGCGTCGGCGATCACGGCGGCCGGGTCGGGACCGTCGAGCCCAGCTTCCAGCTCGAACACCCGGGCGTAGCCGTGCTCCACGTTGTCCGGCTCGTCCTGCAGCAGCCGCTGGGCGCGTCCCATCCAGCCGGAGCCCACCACGCCTTCTCCGCGGAGGAAGTGGTGGAACGCGATCCCGATGGCCGCCATGGCCGCCGCGCGGGGCCGGCCCTCGTCCAGGTGGCGCCGGTAGGCCTCCTCGAGGACGGCCAGCGACTCGTCGACCTCGCCCAGCCACCAGGCGGCGTCGCTGAAGGCTTCCAGGTCCTCGGCCGCCAGCTCGCCGGCTGCCCGGGCCGCCGTGAAGCGTTCGCGGGCGCCTGGCCAGTCCCGGCGCCGGTAGGCATCCCTGGCGGCCTGCAGGACCTCGGCCGCCTGGTCCATGGGTGCCGGCACGGCTAGAGCACCAGGACCAGCTTGCCGAGCTTGCCGCCGGCGGCGAAGCGGTCGTAGGCCTCCTGGGCCTGCCCGAGGGGGAAGGTGGCGGCCACCGGCACCCGGAGGCGGCCGGCGGCCAGCAGGGGCAGGACGTGGTGCTCGACCCGGCGGGCGGCGTCGGCCTTCTGCTCCAGCGGGCGGGACCGCAGGGTCGAGGCCAGCAGCCGGGCCCGCTTGGTCATCAGCCGGTGGAGGTCCAGCTCGACGACTGCGCCGGCGCCGACCCCGATGATCATCAGGCGGCCGCCGGTGGCCAGCGCATCCAGGTTGGCGGCGAAGTTGGGCGCGCCGACCAGCTCCAGGACCACGTCGAAGGGGCCGTGCCCGGCGGCCTGGTCGGGGTCGACCACCGCGTGCGCGCCGAGCTCGGCCACAGCCCGGTGGTGGTCGGGGTTGCGGACGGTGGCCACCACCCGGGCCCCGGCGGCGGCGGCGAGCTGCACCGCCGCCGTGCCGACCCCGCCGGCGGCGCCGTTGACCAGCAGCCGGTCGCCGATGCCGAGCCCGCACTGGGTGAACAGGGCGTCTTGGGCGGTGGTGAACACCTCGGGGAAGCCGCCGGCCTCGGCCCAGTCAAGCCCGTCAGGGGCCGGCATCGCCACCCGCTCGTGGACAACGGCCAGCTCGGCCTGGCCGCCGCCACCGACGACGGCCATCACCCGGTCGCCCGGCTGGAAGCGGTGGACATCGGGTCCGACGGCGGTCACCGCTCCGGCCAGCTCCAGGCCGGGGATGTCGGCCGGGCTGCCCGGCGGGGCAGGGTAGCCACCCCCGGCCTGGAGCAGGTCGGCGCCGTTGAGGCCGGCCGCGGCCACCCGCACCAGCAGCTCACCCCGACCCGGCTCCGGGTCGGGGCGCTCGGCCACCACCAGCCGGCCGTCCTGGATCGTGACCGCCCGCACCGGTGAGGTCAGCCCCTCCCGGCCGGCTGGTGAGGCTCGCGGCCCCCGGGCGGCCCCTGGCTCTCGGGGGGGCTGGGGTTGAGCCCCCCCGGCCCCTGCGGCGTCGGGTCGGGGCTGTAGAGGGTGCGCATCCAGATGGTGAACAGCGTCTCGAGGGCGGCCGAACGGTCGGCGGTGGTGGCCCCGACCCGGCCGAAGGTGGCGTCCAGGTGGCGCTCGGTCATCCAGACGAGGGCGGCGGCGACATGGTCGGGATGGGCGAGGCTGGTCCGACCGGCGGCGGCGTCGCGCCGGATCCGGGCCGCGGTGGCGTCCACGAAGCCGTTGACCAGGCCGCGGTAGACGCCCTCGAGGTGGTCGTCGTGGCTGGCCGCCTCGGCGATGGCCCGGAGCAGGGGACCGTGGGTGGCGTACACCTCGGCCAGCCGCTCCAGCGCCAGCCTGCCCTCGGCCAGCGGGTCGCCGCTGCCCCGCAGCCAGCCGGCGCTCATCTCCCACAGCTCCTCGTTGAGGTCGCGGATGAGGTGGACCAGGAGATCCTGGCGGTCGGTGAAGTGACGGTAGAAGGCGGTGCGGGACTGGCTGGTGGCGGCCATCAGGTCGTCGACGGTCAGCTCCCGGAACGGCCGTTCGCGCAGCAGCCGCTGGGCCGCCTCCAGGATCTCCTGCTCGGAGTCCTGGCGGCGGCGCCGCCGGCGCCGGCCCGGTTCCACCTGGACGCTGCCCACCATCGGCCCAATCTAACAAAGCCCGTTGTTGACGCCGTGTCACAATGGTTCGCCGGCTGGCGAGGGTGTCGCACAATGCCTTGCGCCGATGGCGTTCAAGGGTGATCGTTGTCGCATGCCTCCCATACCCGCCGCCGACACCCCCCAGCTCTTCGTGCTCGACGAGCCGGCGGGGGAGGCGGCCGGTCCGGCCGAGGATGGTGCGGCCGCGGGACGGCGCCAGGGACCCCAGCGGCGCCCGAGCCGGCGGCGCGGGTCAAGGCGGCCGGTGCCGGTGCTGCTCGCGGTCGACGGCAACGGGCTGGCCCACCGCGCCTTCCACGCGGTCGGCGGGGCCGAGGCGCCACCGGGCGAGGCCAGGCAGCGGGTCCTCGGCATGCTGGCCCGCATCGGCGCCGCCACCCGGCCGAGCGCCTGCGTTGTCGGGTTCGACGACCCGGCGCGTTCGCTGCGGCGCGACCGCCATCCCGGGTACAAGTCGGCCCGCCCGCCCAAGGACGACGCCCTCGTCGGGCTGCTCGAGGAGCTGCCCGGCCTGCTGGAGCTGCTCGGGCTGTGCGTGGCCGTCCCAGAAGGCCTCGAGGCCGACGACGTGCTCGGCTCGGCGGCCGCCCTGGCCGGGCGGCGCGGGGTCGCGGCCGCCCTGGCCACCGGCGACCAGGACGCGTTCGCGCTGGTCGCCCCCACCGTGCAGGTCTTCTACCTGGTGACCGGCGGGCGCATGGAGCAGGTCTCGCCGAGCTGGCTGCGGGCCCGCTACGGGGTCGGCCCGGCCGCCTACTCCGCCTTCGCGGCCCTGCGGGGCGACGCCAGCGACTGCCTTCCAGGAGTCAGGGGCATCGGCGCCATCACCGCCGCCCGGCTCCTGGCCGCCTACGGGACCGTTGAGGCAGCCATGGCCGACCCGGCCGGCGTGACCCGGCTGCTCGGCGCCTGGGTGGCCGAGGCGCTGGTCACCCAGCGGGCCACCTACGAGCTCAACCGGGAGCTGATGGCCATCCGCGACGACGTCGCCCTCGACGTCGCCACCTGCACCCGGCGCCTGGACGCGCGGGCGGTGGCCTCGGTGCTGGAGGAGCACGGCGCCGACGAGCTCACCGGACGCTTCCTCGGCGCCTTCAGCCAGCTCGGCCGGGCCGCCTGGCGCCGATCCGCCGACGGCTAGGTGCAGAGCACCCTGTCCAGGCTGGGCGTGCGCAACTGGGCCACTGGGGCCACCATGGGCCGAGCGACCAGCGACCGAATGTAAGGACGCGCATGACCACCGTCACCCCGCCGATCCCCACCACCCTGGCCGGCCTTCGGGCCTCTGGCCACCGCTACAAGGCCGTCAAGCACGAGATCCGCGACAACCTGCTGGCCCGGCTGGCCGGCGACGGGGACCGCTTCCCCGGGATCGTCGGCTTCGACGACACTGTCCTGCCCGAGCTGGAGCGGGCCCTGCTCGCCGGGCACGACGTCGTGCTGCTCGGCGAGCGCGGGCAGGGCAAGACCCGGCTGATCCGCTCCATGGTCCACCTGCTCGACGAGTGGACCCCGGCGGTCGCCGGCTGCGAGATCAACGACCACCCCTACGTGCCGAGCTGCAGCGGTTGCCGCCGCCGGCTCGACGAGCTGGGCGAGGAGCTGCCGGTCGCCTGGCGCCACCGCTCCGAGCGGTACGGCGAGAAGCTGGCCACCCCGGACACCAGCGTCGGCGACCTGATCGGCGACATCGACCCGATCAAGGTGGCCGAGGGCCGCACCCTCGGCGACCCCGAGACCGTCCACTACGGCCTGGTGCCACGCACCAACCGGGGCATCTTCAGCGTCAACGAGCTGCCCGACCTGGCCGAGCGGATCCAGGTGGCGCTGCTCAACGTGCTCGAGGAGCGCGACATCCAGGTCCGCGGCTACCAGCTCCGGCTGCCCCTTGATCTCATCCTGATCGCCAGCGCCAACCCCGAGGACTACACCAACCGGGGGCGCATCATCACCCCGCTCAAGGACCGCTTCGGGGCCGAGGTCCGCACCCACTACCCGCTGCGCCTCGACGACGAGCTGACCCTGATCCGCCAGGAGGCCGTGCTCTCCTGGGACGAGACACCGCTTGGCCGGCCGCTGATCCCCGCCCACGTCCTGGAGATCATCGCCCGCTTCACCCGCGCCGTGCGCGAGTCTCCCCAGATCGACGCCCGCTCCGGCGTCTCGGCCCGGTTCGCCATCACCGCCGCCGAGACCGTGGCCGCCTCGGCCGTGCGGCGGGCCGTGGTCACCGGCGAGGAGCTGCCGGTGGCAAGGGTGGTCGACCTGCAGGCGGTGGTCCCGGTCTCGCTCGGCAAGGTCGAGTTCGACCAGCTCGAGGAGGGCAGGGAGCTGGAGCTGCTCAAGCACCTGCTGCGCCGGGCGGTCGCCGAGACCTGGCGGGCCCGGCTGGCCGGGTCCGACCTGTCGGGGCTGTTGCACCGGTTCGACGACGGGGCGACGGTCGAGAGCGGCGACCTGGTCCCCGCGGCCGAGCTGCTGGCCCGGGTCGGGCCGGTCCACGGGCTGGCCCAGCTGCTGCGCCGGCTCGGCGACGACCACGGGGCCGAGACGCCCGGCCTGGCCGCCGCCGCCCTTGAGTTCGCCATGGAGGGCCTGCACCTGGCCAAGCGCCTGGCCAAGGAGGAGCTGCCCGGCCGATCGGTGTACGGCGGATGAGCCGTCGGCGCTGCACCTGTCAGACGGTGGACGGCGGATGAGCTACCGGTACGGCGCCTGGCGCGGCGGTCCCGACCCCCTGGAGCCGCCGTTCGACGTGGCCAAGGCGCTTGACCGGCTGGGGGAGCGGGTGCTGGCCGGCGACCGGGCCGCCGACGCCCTGCGCAACCTGCTGCGCCAGGGCATGCCGGGGACCAGGGGCCTGCGCGACCTGCTCCGGCAGGTGCGTGAGCGGCGCCGCGGCTTGCGCGAACGGGGCCAGCTCGACGGCACCCTGGAACGGGTCAGGGAGCTGCTCGACCAGGCCGTCGACCAGGAACGGCGGGCGCTGTTCCCCGACCCGTCGGACGCGGCCAGGCTGGCCGAGGCCGAGCTGGACCAGCTCCCGCCCGACACCGCTGGGGCGGTGCGCCAGCTCGCCGACTACCGGTGGCGCTCGCCGGAGGCCGCGGCCACCTACGAGCAGATCCGCGACCTGCTCCGCCGGGAGGTGCTCGACTCCCAGTTCCGGGGCATGCGCGACGCGCTGGCCGGGGCCAGCCCCGAGGAGCTGCAGCGCATCCGCGACATGATGGCCGATCTCAACGCGATGCTCGAGGCCGACGCCCGCGGCGAGGACACCCAGCGACAGTTCGACGAGTTCATGGACCGCTACGGTGACCTGTTCCCCGAGAACCCGCGCAGCCTCGAGGAGCTGGTCGACGCGCTGGCCCGCCGGGCGGCCGCGGCCAGCCGCCTGGCCGCCTCGCTCACCCCCGAGCAGCGGGCCGAGCTGGCCGGCCTGGCCCAGCAGGTCCTCGGCGACCTCGGGCTCCGGTACGAGATGGACCGGCTGGGCCGGTCCCTGCGGTCGCGCCGGCCCGACCTGCGCTGGGACCAGGACGCGGCCATGGGCGGTGAGCAGCCGCTCGGGCTGGGCGACGCCACCACGGCGCTGGAGGAGCTGGCCGACCTGGAGTCGCTGGAGGCCTCGCTCGGCCAGCGCTACCCGGGCGCGTCCCTCGACGACGTCGACCTGGAGGCGGTGGAGCGTGCGCTGGGTCGGGCCGCGGTCGAGGACCTCGAGACCCTTCGCCGGCTGGAGCGGGAGCTGACCGAGGAGGGCTACCTGCTCCGCGACCAGGGCGAGCTAAAGCTGACCCCCAAGGCGATCCGGCGCATCGGCGCGGTCGCGCTGCGCCGGATCTTCTCCAGCCTCGACGAGGGCCGCCGCGGCGACCACGACATCGCCGGCCTCGGCCTCGCCGGGGAGCCCACCGGCGCCTCCCGCCCCTGGGTCTTCGGTGATGAAGAACCACTGGAGGTGGTCCGCACCGTACGCAACGCGGTCCTGCGCGGCGCCGGCGAATCGGGGCGATCCGCCGGGCGCCCGACCCGGGCCGAGACGCTGGGGGGGTCTGGGGGGGAGGACTCCCCCCCGAAGGGGCCGAGCCTGCCTCGAGTCGGCGTCCGCCTGGCTCCTGAGGACTTCGAGGTCGAGGAAACCGAACGCAGGACCTCCGCCGCTGTCTGCCTGCTGGTCGACCAGTCGTACTCCATGCTGCTGCGGGAGACCTGGGGGATGGCCAAGGCGACGGCGCTGGCCCTGCACAGCCTGGTGTCGACCCGCTATCCGCAGGACGCCCTTGAGATCATCGGGTTCTCGCGGCTGGCAAGGACGGTGCGGCCGGCCGACCTGCCCGACCTGGACGCGGCCATGGGGCAGGGGACCAACCTGCATCACGCCCTGGTGCTGGCCGGGCGCCACCTTGACCGGCATCCCGAGGCCGAGCCGGTGGTCCTGGTCATCACCGACGGCGAGCCGACCGCGCACCTGGAGCCCGACGGCTACCCCTGGTTCGACTACCCGCCCGACCCGCGCACGGTCGAGCTGACCCTGACCGAGGTGACCCGGCTGACCAGGCGGCGCGCCACCATCAACGTGTTCATGCTCGACCAGGACCCGCGGCTGGTCGGCTTCGTCGACCTGATCGCGCGGCTCAACGGCGGCCGGGTGTTCGCCCCATCCGCCGACCGGCTCGGCGACTACGTGGTCAGCGACTACTTCCGGGCCCGCCGGGGCCGCCGCGGCCGCTGAGCCACCGCACGGCGCATGATCGGCCGCAGCGGGGAGCGGCGGCCGACCTCCTCGAAGCCGGCCTCGACGAACATCGTCATCGAGCCGACGAACATCTCGTTGGCATGCTTCCTGGCGCCGTCGGTGTCCTTGGGATAGCCCTCGACCGCCTCCGCGCCGTTGGCGGCGGCGAACTCGACCGCCGCTTCCAGCAGGGCGGCGGCGACCCCGCCGCGCCGCTGGTCCCGCTGCACGTAGAAGCAGACGACCGCCCAGCAGGCAGGCGCGTCGTCCAGGGGCTTGAGCGTCGGCGAGCTCAGGATCCTCGGGTAGGCCGCTCGGGGGGCGACGGCACACCAGCCGACCGGGGTCTGGTCGCGGTAGGCGAGCAGGCCGGGCGGCGGGCCCTGCTCGACCACCTGCTGGAAGGCGGCCTTGGCGCCCTTGCCCCAGAGCCGCTCGAAGTCGCGGCCGCGCACCCGGTAGAACATGCACCAGCAGCCCTTGGGGTCGCCCGGCCGGTCGAACAGGGTGGCCAGGTCGTCCCAGCGGTCGCGGGTCAGCGGGTGCACCTCCAGCGCGGGCTCGCCCAACGACCTCCTCCTCACCATGGACATTGGCGAGCCTACCAGGGTCGCCACCGCCATAACAGCTTCACCGGTGACAGGTGCTCAGCGGTCGGTGGGGATGCTGTCCTCGGCCTCGTGCAGCTCCTTGGCCGCCCGCGCGGCCCGCTCCCGGGCCGCAAGAGCGGCCTCGATGGCTGCCGCCGCGGTGGCGCGGGCCCTGCCGGCCTCCCGCTCGGCCTGGTCGGCCAGCCGCCCCAGCCGCTCGGCCTGGCGGGTGGCGAGCACGGCCTGGTCGGCGGCGAGCCGTGCCCGCTTGCGGGCGGCGTCCCGGGCGGCGACCGCGGCCGTCCGCCGAGCCCGCGCCGCCGCCAGGTCGTCATCCTCCTTGGCGGCGGCCTTGCCCCGGTCCTCCCGATCGGCCGCGCCAGCCTTGCTCCGTTGCCGCCGGGCCCGGCCTGGACCGGTCCCGGCGCCCCGCCGCCGGGGGGCGCGGGCGGCCCCGGCGGCCTCCTGGTCGGCCTCGGCGTCGTCGGCGGACAGGGGGGTGCCGAAGCCGGAAGGGTCGAGGTCGTGGGTGAGGTGGCCACGGCGGACCAGCTCGGCGGCGGCCGGGTCGGCGGCGGCGGCGTGCAGGGTGGCGGCGACCCGGTCGCGGGTCGCGTCGGTGGTCGGGTGACCGGCCTGGCGCAGCACCTCCAGCGAGGCCCCGACCAGGCTGGTCACGGCCTCCCGTTCGGCCCGCGCCGCCGCCCGCAGCTCGGCGGCGCCCCCGCCGGCCAGGGCGGCCTGATGGGCGGAGCGCAGCCGCTCACCGGTGGCCAGGAGCTGCTCCAGCTCGTCGGCGCGGCCATGGGCCAGCTGATTGACCGCCCAGGCCGACAGCGACGGTCGCCGCAGCGCCTTGACCTCGGCCGCCGCCGCGGCGTCGCCCTCGCGCTTGAGCCGGCGGGCCAGGTCGTCGCGGGCGGCCACGAACTCCTCGGGGGCCAGCCGGAACAGGCCGTCCACCGCTTGCTCCCCGGCCAGCTTGCTCACCTCCCTCGTCCGCACCAGCTTGCCGCCTCAGCGCCCGCCTGGGTAGAATGACATCGTTGTAATTCTCCCCGGCGGGTCGTGCGCCGGTTCGCCGGGGATGAGCTGGGCCCCGGGCCGCGAGGGGAAGCGTGGTCCGGGGCCCTGGCCATTCTCGGGCGAAAGGCCGATGCCGTGGACGCTCCCGAGCTGCCGGTGCGCCGGCTCCATCCCGACCTGCCGCTACCAGCCTATGCCCATCCGGGCGATGCCGGGGCCGACCTGCGCGCCGCCGAGGAGGTGGTGCTCCCGCCGGGGGGGCGCGCGGTGGTCGGCACCGGGATGGCCCTCGCCGTGCCCGAGGGCTACGCCGCCTTCGTCCACCCCCGCTCCGGGCTGGCCGCCAGCCACGGGATCACCGTGGTCAACGCCCCCGGCACGATCGACGCCGGCTACCGGGGCGAGGTCAGGGTGGTGCTGCTCAACACCGACCCGGCCGAGCCGTTCACGGTCCGCCGCGGCGACCGCATCGCCCAGCTGGTCGTGCAGCCGGTGGCCCGCGTCCGCTTCCTCGGGGTCGACGAGCTCCCCGGCACCCCAAGAGGCGCCGGCGGCTTCGGCTCGACCGGCCGCTAAGCTCTTGGGGGGCGTTGGGGGGAGCCCGCTCCCCCACATCGATCGGGGAGCGCTGGTTGTCGAGGCGGATCAGAGGGAAGCACTAGCGTGAAATGAACGACCAACAACGGGATCAATGGGGGGAGCGGCTGGCCACCGAGGGTGCGGCCGCCGGTGGTGACCAGCCGTCGCTGCGGCGCCTGCTCGGCGACGCCGTCGGGGTGGTCAAGGGCCGGCTCGGCGAGGTCAGCAAGACCGGCATCCGGCCGCTGCTGGACGAGGCGGCGGCCCAGGTCCGGCCGGCCACCCTTGAGGAGCTGCGCACCCGCTACCCGGGCCTGTCCGACGACGAGGTCGCCAGGCGGCTGATCGACAGGGCGGCCCGCACCGCCGCCGGCCTCGCCATGCTCGTCGGCGGGGTGGTGGTCGCCCAGGAGGCGGTGGCCGCGGCCTCCGTGGCCGCACCGCCGGCGGCCGGCACGGCGCTCGGCAGCATCGGCATCACCGCCCTTGCCGAGGTGCTCGCCCTGTTCGTGCTCGAGGCAAAGCTCAGGGCCGACCTGGGGGCGCTCGCCGGCCAGCACGCCCTCAGTCCTCGCGAGCTGGTCGCCAACGTCCTCGGCGACGTCCAGGCGGCCGGCGGGTGGCGCGGCGTCCGCGGTCGCTCCGTGCGCCGCGCCCTGCCCAACGCCGCCGCCCGCCGGGCCGCCGCCCGGATCGCCGCCATGGTCCCGGCCCGGTTCGCGCGGATCATCATCCCCGAGGTCGTCGCCCCCCTGATCGGCTCGGCGGTGGCCGCCCGGCTGGCCGCCAGGCAGGTCAGGGCCGGCGGTGAGCAGCACTGGGGCCAGCTCCGGACGATGCCGAGGACCACCGCCCACTGGGGCGAGCCGACCACCCCCAACGGCCGCCCGCCAAGCGGATGGGACCCCTCCGGCTGGGGCCGGCCGCCAGGGTCCGGCGGCGAGCCGCGCTCGCTCCCACCGCCTCCCGAGCGGTGAGCCACCCCCGACCCGTGCGCCAACGGCCGCTCGGGGTGCCGGTGGTGCTGGTCCGGGTGGCCGCCGTCGCCTACGCGTCGGTGCTGGGCGTGACCACCCTGCTGCCGATCCGCTGGCGCTCCGACCTGGCCCGCTACCGCAACAACTGGTGGCCGCAGCTGGTGCCGGTCTGGAACATGGTGGTCAACCTGCGGGACGGCGAGCGGCGGCTGGCAACCCTTGCCGGAGCGATCGCCAACCTCGCCCTGTTCGTCCCCCTGGGGTTCCTGCTGCCGCTGCTGCTGCCCCGCTTCGACCGGCTGTCGCGGACCGTGGCCGCCGGGTTGGCGCTGTCGACGGTGATCGAGCTGACCCAGGTCGCGTTCCCCGGCGTCCGCCGGGCCGACGTCAACGACGTGCTGCTGAACACCCTTGGCACTGCGGTCGGCTTCCTCGCCTACCGGCTGGTGGCCAGGGCCGCCACCGGCCGGCGGGCCGCCCGCGTCTAGACCACCGGG
>DATHIG010000285.1:0-8379 GCA_035490035.1 Actinomycetes bacterium | reverse complement strand
GACCCGCTTCCGGCGCGAGCATGCCGAGATCACCGAGGGCATCCGCCACGGCATCGCCACCTCCCGCGCGACCGCCGGCGACGCCGAGGCCGTCCAGGCACTCCGCGACCACGCCGTCCGGCTGTTCGCCGACCTGGTCCGGCACCGCAAGCGCGGCCTCGACCTGGTCTACGAGGCCTACCACGTCGACATCGGCGGCGAGTCCTAGAACAGCGGCCAAGTCTCCGGGTTTGAGGGATTTGCGTGGCCGGCGTTGGCGGCGCGCAAGCTTCAGGGCTGCAGGGATGGTTTGGCGCTGTATGCGGCGCCGGATACATGCCCGCTGTTCTAACCGAGCAGGTGGGCCCAGCCGGCGCTCTGGAGCAGGTCGGCGAGCTGGCCGGTCAGGGCGTCGAGGGAGAAGTGGCGCAGGGCGACGGCGTGGTTGTGCGACAGCAGCATCGGGTCGGGGTGGTCGAGGAACGCCCGGAGGAGGGCTGGGTCGTCGGCCGGGAACCACCGGAAGCCGAAGGCGGCCAGCTCGGCCGCGACGGGGTAGTCGCCAACGGCCAGCGGCCGGCGGTGCATCGACGCCTCGATCAGGGGGGCGCCAAAGCCTTCCCAGGTCGACGGGAACACCACGGCGTCACTGGCCGAGTACGCGTCGTCCATGGTCAGCCCGTCGGGCAGGCGCCGGTGGACCGGGCCGGCGGCGCCCGCGAGCAGGCGGTCCAGCTCGGGGCCGTAGCCGTCCTCCTCGGGGCCGGTCAGCCAGAAGTCGGCGCCGAGGGCCTCGGCCATGGCCAGGCCGGCGGGGACGTTCTTGCGCGGGATGGCCCGGGTCGGCTGGAGCAGCAGCCGCCGGCCGGGGGCGACCCCGAGCAGCTCCCGAGCCAGGTCCCGGCGCCCTGGGGCCGGGACTGGGAAGCCGCCGTAGACGGTGGTGGCCTCCACGCCCCGGTCGGCCAGCTCCTTGCGGCTCAGCTCGTTGATGGTGACGTGGCGCCAGGCCGCGTCGTCGGGCGGCCAGCCGGGCAGGTCGGCGAACTCGTCCCGCTGCCAGGGCAGGTCGTGGTGGTGGAGGATGGCCGGCCGTCCGGCCAGGTACCCGGCGAGGGCGGCCGCGGCGCCGGGGTTTCGGGGCAGCGAGCAGATGTTCTCGACCACCACCAGGTCGGCCCCGTCAAGGGCCTCGGCCAGCCGGCCGGGTAGCCCCGGCCCGGCCGCCGCGTCCATCCTCAGCTCCGGCAGCAGCCGGTCGGCCCGGCCGGCGCCGGCCACCGTGCGCACGCGCAGGCCGAGGCGGCGCAGCGCCTCGGCCCAGTGGTCGGCCACCACCGACACCCCGTCGGGCCCGCCGAGGCGGAACGAGACAACGGCGACCACCGTCTGGCTCAGGGGATCACCTGGGTGCCGATCTCGCCGGCCAGGGCCTTCTCCGACAGCTCGGGGGTGGTGATGACGGCCCGCCGGCCACCCCCCTCCAGGAAGCGAAGCGCGGCCTGCACCTTGGGCAGCATGCTGCCCGGCGCGAACTGGCCGGCCGCGGCGTGCCCGGCCAGCTCGCCGGCTCGCAGCTCGTGCAGGTCGCGCTGGGTCGGGCGGCCGAAGTCGACGGCGACGTGCTCGACCCCGGTGAGGACCAGCAGGACCTCGGCGTCCAGGTTGGCCGCCAGCAGCGCCGAGGCCAGGTCCTTGTCGACCACCGCCTCGACCCCGACCAGCGAGCCGTCGGCCTGGCGGACCACCGGGATGCCGCCGCCCCCGGCCGCGACCACCACCGCGCCGGTGTCCAGCAGGGCCTTGATGGCCGGGAGCTCGAGGATCTCCCTGGGCGCTGGCGACGGGACGACCCGGCGCCAGCCCCGGCCGGCGTCCTCCTTCATCGCCCAGCCGCTGTCCATGCGCCGGCGGGCCTCGGCCTCGTCGTAGAAGTTGCCGATCGGCTTGGAGGGGGACCGGAACGCCGGGTCGTCCACCTCGACCACCGTGCGGGTGACGACGGTGACCGTCGGCCGGCGCATCCCGGCCTGGCGGAAGGCGTTGTCGAGGCATTGCTGCAGCATGAAGCCCATGCCGCCCTGGGTGTCGGCAACGCAGGTGTCAAGCGGCAGCCGGGGCAGGAGCCCGGCGGCCAGGTCGCTGCGCAGCAGCACGTTGCCGACCTGGGGGCCGTTGCCGTGGGTCACCACCAGCGGCCACGCGGTCAGGTGGGCCAGGTGGTGCGCGGTCTCCATGGTGCGCTCGTACTGGGCCGGGATGGGGCTGGCGCTCCCCGGCGGGGAGATCGCGTTCCCGCCAAGGGCCACCACCACAGGCTGCTCGGGCACGCGCTCCTCCTGGGCAGGTCGCGGACACGCTCGCGGCTGCGCCGCCCGCGGAACAGCAAGGCTATCAGTCGAGCGGCAGTCCCCAGAGGGCGAACCAGCGCGGCAGGTCCGGCTCGATGGGCAGGTCGCCGCCCAGGGCGGCCCGGACCCGCAGCTCCAGCTCGTTGTCGCGGCGTTCGCCGTCCAGCGGCGCGAACGGGTAGAAGGTGCCGCGCTTGTAGAGATACACGAGGTGGCAGCGTTTCCCCGAAGGGTCGGCGAACCCGAACACCGAGCAGAGCAGCTGGGGGCCGAAGCCGTGCTGCTCCAGAGTCGAGTTGACCAGATGGACGCTGGTCACCAGGTCCTCGACGTCGGGGTCGCCGAGCACCACCCAGCGGTAGCCGTAGCGGTCGTCGGTGACCCGAAGGGTCGAGCCGGCCTCCTTCACGGCCATCTCGAGCAGGCCGTGCAGCTCCTCGGAGGCGACCGCGAACCCCTGCCCGGACGCCGGCTTGAAGCAGACCGCCCCCTGGCCGGTTGGCGTGATGCCGGCCGACGCCTCCAGGGTGATGGCGGCCCCGGTGACCCCGAACAGGGCGTCCAGCTTCGGCTGCTTCGGCTTGCTGCGCCCCAGCAGCGCGTCCAGGAACTTCACGCCTGCCGGCCGAGCTGGGCCTCGAGCCGGGCCAGCTGCTCGAGCCGCCGGTCGAGGCTCGGGTGGGTGGCGAACAGCGACGAGAAGCTGAACCCGGGGGCCAGCGCGGGGGCGAAGAAGAAGGCGTTGAGCGGCTCGGCCGCGCGCAGGTCGCGGGTGGGGATGCGGGCCATGTCGCCGGTGATCCTGACCAGGGCCGAGGCCAGCAGCGACGGGCGGCCGATCAGGATGGCGCCGGCCCGGTCGGCCGACAGCTCCCGGTAGCGCGACAGCGCCCGCGTCAGCAGGAAGCTGAGCGCGTACACCACCGCCGAGGCCAGCACGACGAGCAGGATCACCGCGCCGGTGTTGTCGCGGTTGTCGTTGGAGCGGCCCCACCCGCCCCCGCCGTAGGCGCCGGCGTAGATCGATGAGCGGACCACGAAGCCGGCCAGGATGCCGAGGAAGCTGGCCAGCGTCATCACGGCAACGTCGCGGTGGGCGACGTGGGACAGCTCGTGGGACAGCACCGCCTCCAGCTCCGGCGGGGACAGCCGGCGCAGGATCCCGGTGGTCACGCAGACCACCGAGTGCTTCTGGTTGCGGCCGGTGGCGAACGCGTTGGGCATGTCCGACTCGGCGATCGCGACCCGTGGCTTGGGCATGTCGGCCAGGGCGCACAGCCGGTCGATCATCTGGTGCAGCTCGGGCGCCTCCTGCGGTGACACCTCGCGGGCGCGCATCGAGAACAGGGCGATGCGGTCGGAGAAGAAATACTGGAAGAACAGGAACCCGCCGGCGATCAGCAGCACCAGCACCAGCGGGATCTTCAGCGCCACCAGTACGGCCACGAAGACCACGTACAGCAGGCCGAGCAGGAACATGGTCAGGACCATCCGGCTGGACAGGCCGGCGTCGGCTGGGAAGCGCGTTCGAGCCATCAGACCGTCACCCCGGGATGAGCCCCTCGTCGCCGAGGACCTCGCGGACTTCATGGATGGTTGAGTCGGGGCTGGGCAGGACCAGGTGCGAGGGGCCGAGGTGGTCGGCCGGCAGCTCCTGCCCGGCGGAGCGGATGCTGGTCAGCAGAGCCTCCAGGGCCGACTTGAACCGCGCCTCGTCGTCGGCGTCGACCGCCTTGGTCAGGTCCTCGTCCAACCGGTTCAGCTCGTCGGTGTGGCCGTCGGGCACCTCGAACTGGCCCTCGCCGCTGATGCGAACGATCATCGCCGCTCCTCCTCGACCGGTGCCTTGGCCGGGCCGCCGGCGACGGTGTCGTCGGGGGCGTCGAGCTGCTTGGCGGTGGTGCTGCCGCCGGTGAGCTCGCCCTTGAGGCGGGCCAGCTCGGCCTCGACCGCCGGCTCGGAGTCCCCGCGGTCCAGCTCGGCCTGGAGCCGGTCGCTGGAGGTGGAGGCGTCGTCCAGCGCCCCGGAGGCCATCAGCTCGTCGAGGGCGCCCGAGCGGGCCTGCATCTGGGCCACCTTGTCCTCGGCCCGCTGCATGGCCAGTCCGACGTCGCCCATCTCCTCGCCGATCCCCGAGATGGCCTCGTTGACCTTGGTCTGGGCCTCGGCCGCGGTGTAGCTGGCCTTCATCGTCTCCTTGCGGATGCGGAAGGCGTCGACCTTGGCCTGCAGCCGCTGGGAGCCCTCGACCATCCGGGCCTCCTCGGCCTTGAGCTGGTCGTGCTGGGCCTGGAGGTCGGTCAGCTGGGTGGCGATGCCGGCGCGGCGGGTGAGCGCCTCCCTGGCCAGGTCCTCGCGGTTCTGGCCGACCGCCTGCTTGGCCTGGGCCTCCAGCTTGGCCGCCGACCGCTGCAGCTGCTGGGCCTGCAGCTCGATGCGCTTGCGGGAGGTGGCGACGTCGGCCACCGCCCGTCGCATCTTCTGCAGCATCTCCAGCGTCCGCTCGTAGGAGTAGTCGAGGGTCTCCCTCGGATCCTCGTACTTGTCCAGCGTCTTCGAGGCCTTGGCCTTGAAGATCGTCGAGAACCGCTGCATCAGTCCCATCGTCACGCTCCAGCGCCCGGGTCGGGTGTCCCTTGCAGCATACGACGACCCGCCCGGACGAGGCGGGGTGACCGTCTCGAAAGGGCCGCGCGCCCAGGGGTTCGGTCAGGAGCGCAGGCGCCAGCTGGGGCCTGCCCGGGTGTCGGTGACCTCGACGCCCATGTCGGCGAGCTGGTCACGCAGGCGGTCGGCGGCGGCGAAGTCGCGGGCCGCCCTGGCCCGCTCGCGCCCGGCGATCAGCTCCTCGGCCCCGGCGGGCAGCGTCTGCCCGACCTGGGCGGCCAGGTCGAGGCCGAGCACCCGGTCGAAGGCGGCCAGGCTGGCGAATCGGGCCGACGGCGGCAGCGACTCGTCTCCTTCGAGCTCGGCCAGCACGGCCAGTGCCTTGGGCGTGTCCAGGTCGTCGTTGACCGCGGTCCAGAAGCGCTCCTCGTACCCGGCGCACCCGGGCCCCTTTCCGGCCCGTGGCTCCTTGGCCCAGCTGGCCATCCGCGACCGCAGCCGGTCGAGGGCCCGCTCGGCCCCGGCAAGGGTGTCCCAGGTGAAGTTGAACTGGTTCCCGTAGCGGGCCTGGAGGAACAGCAGGCGGGCAGCCAGCGGCGAGTGGCCGCGGGCGACCAGGTCGGCCAGGGCGTAGAAGTTCCCGGCCGACTTGGCCATGCGCCGGCCCTCGGTGAGCAGGTGCGCGCCATGGACCCAGGTGGTCACCACCTGATGGCCGACCACCGCCTCGGACTGGGCGATCTCGTCCTCGTGGTGGGGGAAGACGTTGTCCTCCCCTCCAGTGTGGATGTCGATGTGCTCGCCCAGCTCGGTCAGGGCCATGGCCGAGCACTCGATGTGCCAGCCCGGGTAGCCGTCGCCCCATGGGGACGGCCACTTGACGATCCGGCCCGGCCCGGCCGCCTTCCACAGGGCGAAGTCGGCATGGTGGCGCTTGCGCGGGTCGACCTCCGCCTGCCGGTGACCGGCCCGCAGCCGGTCGAGGGTGTTGCGGGACAGCCGGCCGTACCCAGGGAACGACTGGACCGCGAAGTAGACCGTGCCGTCGACCTCGTAGGCGTGGCCGCGTTCCAGCAGCTTGGCCACCAGCTCCTGCATCTGGGGCACGTAGTCGGAGGCGCGCGGGTAGGCCGCGGCCCGCTGCAGATTGAAGGCGGCCGCGTCCTGGAGGAACGCGCCGGTGTAGTGCTCGGCGATCTCGGCCGGCGACTTGTCCTCCAGGCGGGCCGAGACCAGCATGCGGTCCTCGCCGCGGTCGAACTCCTCGTTGGTCATGTGCCCGACGTCGGTGATGTTCTGCACCTGCCGGACCTCGATCCCGCCGACCTCGAGGGCCCGCCGGACCAGGTCGGCGAGCAGGAACGTGCGCAGGTTGCCGATGTGGGCGTTGCGGTACACGGTCGGCCCGCAGGTGTACATGTCGACCCGGCCGGGCGTGCGCGGGCGCACCGGCTCCTTGGCCCGGGTCAGGGTGTTGGTGACCTCCAGCATGGTCATCGTGGCGGGATGACCTTGGCGGCCAGGGCGCGCTCGCGGGGGATCTGGATCAGCTCGCCGCGGCGGTTGCGGACCGCGAAGCCGCGCTCGTCGGCCGCCTCCAGCGGGCCGACCACGTCGGCCACCTCGTCGCCGCCCCCGGCCACCGGCCGCCGCCAGCGCACCACCACCCGATGGCCGACGTCCTGCGGCCCGATGCGGACCACGTACCGGTAGCGCATCCGCTCCTCCCAGGATTCCGCTGCGACGCCTCTACAGTATGAGCGTCCCGCCGTCCAGCGCCCGGAGCCACCCGCCGAGGTGGGCGCCACCGGCCGGCCCCTGGGCCCGGCCGCGTTCCTGGCCGGACTGGCCGTGTGACCCGGAGGGTCCAGGCGGGGTCGGGAGGCGGTAGGATCGACCGTACAGGGGCGTCGCCGCCCACGTTGACGGTCTCAGCAGCCGATGGTATCCAGCAACCCGAAGGAAGCGCCCACGAGGGGGTCAACCCGAAGATGACCTACGTCATCACCGAGCCCTGCATCGACGTCAAGGACAAGTCCTGCATCGAGGAATGTCCGGTTGACTGCATCTACGAGGGCGACCGCATGCTCTACATCCACCCTGACGAGTGCGTGGACTGCGGTGCCTGCGAGCCCGTCTGCCCGGTGGAGGCCATCTTCTACGAGGACGACGTCCCGGCCCAGTGGAAGGATTTCACCGCCACCAACTCGGCCTTCTTCACCGAGGGCGACGAGCCGCTCGGCTCGCCCGGCGGCTTCTCCAAGATCGGCCCCCAGGTGCGCGACACCGAGTACGTGGCCAACTACACCCCGACCGAGTAGCGGCGACCGAGACAGCTCGTGGCCCCGGGGAGTCCCCGGGGCCACGTTGGTTGTTGGGGGCGCGTCAGTGCACGGGCCGGTAGGCCCGCCTGGAGCCGCGGACCAGGAGGCCGCCCGTGACCAGCAGCGCGAGACCCAGGCCGAGCAGCAGGGGAGTGTTTGAGCCGGTGAAGGACAGAACCTCCTTGGGCTTGCAGGGCGCGGTGAAGCGGCTGTGGGCGGCCACCACGAGCACGCCGCCGTCGTTCTTCCAGACGGTCGACTCCAGCGACGGGTGCTTGGTCAGGTCGACCGGGACCTTCTTGACGAAGGCGCCGTTCTCGTCGGTGTCGACGTAGAACTGGTCGGCCACCTCCTGGGCGGTCGTCACATCGACCAGGGAGACCCTGACCTGCTCGCTGCCCGGCAGACCCTTGCCGGTCACGATCACCTCGGTGCAGACCGTGCAGGTGAGGACGAGGGTCTCGGCGGCGTTGGCGGCGGGAACGGCCAAGGCCAGGAGCCCGGCCAGCACCAGCAGGAACTTGGCGAGCGGCTTTCTACCCATCAAGCGTTGCCTCCTTGCGGCAGGCCTGGCTGGCGGTGGTGTACTCCCTGAGCGCCAGGACCAGGCGGTTGTCACGGTTGTTGCGGTTGAGACGGGAGATGACCTCGTCGCCCCACTCCGCCGTCTCCAGGCATTCCTCGGGCACGCTGACCTTGGTCCGAGGTGGGGCTGTCGGTGGCGGGGTCGCCGCCTGGGCCCTGGTGGTGACGGGGGTGGCCGACGCTGGCGGCGGCGAGCCGGGTTCTCCGGCCTGGCCGTTGGGCAGGACGTAGCCGAAGCCGATGCCAGCCACGAACAGCAGCGCCAGCGCGGCCACCCGCCGCCAGCGCGGTCGTGCCGGGGCGGCTGGTGGCGGAAGCAGCACAGGCTGCTCGGCCTGCTCCGGCTCCGCCGGCTCGAACAGGGAGCCCATGCGGGCGCCCATCTCGGCGAAGCTGCGGCGGATCTCCTCCAGCTCCTGCTGCTGGCGTTCCTGCTCGTCCCGATCGGTGGCCATGCTTCCTCCCCCCAAGGCATGGACCGAACACTCGGGCGACGACGCGCCTGCGAGACGACCGGACGAGCTCTGAGACCG
>DATHIG010000284.1:0-2830 GCA_035490035.1 Actinomycetes bacterium | reverse complement strand
AAGTCGGGTCCGGTCCGAAGGAACGCGCCAGGAGGCCGGTGCGGCAGCGCTGCACCAGCGCCTGGTGGGGCTTGGTCGCGGGTCTGCTGCTCAGTGCAGTCGCGCTCGACTTTCACCTTAACGCCTGAGCCTGAGCCCGGGCAGCAGGGAGCACGGACGTCGCGGTACTCGCGTCGACTTCCTGCCGAGGTCCCGGTGCTCCAACCGCGCCTGTCCGGCTCCCCGAACTCATCCTTTATGGGTGATGCCGCACACCGGCCACGAGGGCGAGCATTGCGGCATGGTCATCGCGCTGCTTGCCGTGCTCGGGGTCGATCTGATCGTGATCGTCGTCTTGCTTGGCGTCATGGTCACTCGCCGGCGCTGGGTGAGCCACCAGCCTGGCGCCTTCAAGGGAGCGATCCGCGTCGTGGAGGGTGAGGTGTCGGGGCTGGGCGGCAAGTGGAAGCGCGGCTATGGCCGCTGGGTCCGCGACGTGCTGGTCTGGACCAAGGCGCCGTTGCTGGTTCGGAACGAGCTGGTGGCGGTCGACGGGCTCGCCGGAGCGGTGCGCGCGGCTGAGGCGGGTGAGGTCAAGCGGCTGGGAAGCCAACCCGTGATCGTGCCGCTGGTCGGCGAGGGTGGCGCGAGGGTCGAGATCGCCATTGCAGAGGACGACCGTGGGCGGGCGCTCGGGTCATTCGCGGCCCCTGCGCCGCCGGCAAGCGGAACCCGCACGGGCTAGCCAGCACTCCCTCCAGCCGCCGCCAGCTCAGCGGCACCTGACCTCGGACTCATCCGGCACCTCGTCAAGGACAATCTCATCCCTCATTGCCAGCAGAGAGCCGAGGAGGAGGGAAGAGGCGTCGAGAGCCCCCCAGAACGCCGCAACACCAGCGTTCACGTGAGTGTCTCGGGCGCTGGTGGCCGCCAGGTGCGTGCGCGAAGCGGCGCAGCCGCAGCCCCTCGGCCAGGAGCAGGGTGCCGCTGACCGTACCCCAGGTGGCCGCGATCGGCAGGAGCAGGTCGGGATCGACTTGGCTTGTCAGGAGCAGCAAGATGCCGAACGCAAGCTCCAGCGTACCGAGCACGATGCCGCCAAGGGTCCATCGGCGTCCGAACCGCTACTGGGTGGCGAACCCGCCGAGCACCCTCAGCAGGCCGGTGAGGGCCGCGGCGATGCCCAGCAGCTCGATGAGCACGTCGGGATCCACGAGCCCGGAGAGCCGGTTACGAACAACCACCAGCGTCGCGCCCACGACCGCCGCGGTCCCGGCGGCCACTCCGAGCCGGAACCCACGACGCGGCCGGATCGCCAGGGCGAAGCGGAGGGTGAGGAGCCCCCGGTCAGCCAGTACAAGGCGAGGAAGGTCACCAGCCGGGCGGTGCCGCGGCCGGCCACCACAATGGCCAGGGCGAGGGTCATCGCGACCAGTCCACGCAGCGCCGTCACCCACCAGAACCGCGCGATCGCCGGAAGTCGTGTCCCGCCCGCTGCCTGGCCCTGCGCGGGCCGCTCGGGCGGCCCTGCGTGCGCCGCCATCAACGCCACCCCAGCAGCGCCCAACCAGCGGTCGCGCAGGCCCGCGCATACGGTCGCCACCATCGCCGCGTTGACTCCCACAGTGCCGGCCCGCGCTCGTGCATCACGTTGTTGGGGAGAGCCCACGCGGGACACTGGACAAGGAGCACCCGTTCCATTGCATTTATTCAGGTCCCAGCTGGTCCAGGACCAGTGGTGGGCATCGTAGCTCCCCGGTGACGAAGCGCCCGACAGGCTGGTCGAGGTGCACGATGACGCTCTGGCCGTAGAAGCCGACCACCGTGCCGGTGTGGTCGTGTAGGTACAGCGGCCGGGCGCGGTGGTTGATGCGTACCCGGTGGCCTTCGCGCAGGCTGGCGCGGGTGAGGAGCGAGTGGGCGGCGGCGAGGAGCTGCTGGCGCTCGGCGATGGCGGCGGCCAGCAGCGACAGGTCATTGTCGAACTCGCCCGCGGCGATGCGCTCGACCAGTGCCTGGCTGCCGACGGCAGCAGGGTTGGCCCTGCCGGGTGGGGGTGTGGCGGGTGGCGGCACCGCGGCGAGGCGACGCTGTTGGCGGCGGGCACGGCTGGTCATGACGGCAGCATGCCCCATTCCGGACTGGTGTGTTACGGGCCGGCCGCTGCCGGCAGCCAGGGATCGCCCTCGAACAGGCGGCGCAAGGCGCCCAGCACCCCGACCTGGTGCTTGCGGGCGGTGGAGAGGTAGCTGCGCAGGCGGCAGAAGCGCTCGGCACCGGGCAGCGTGCGCCAGCCGCCGCTGATCTTCTGCTGCAGTTTCGCCATCCGGATGTCCCGCTCGGATTGGTTGTTGTCGAACGGCACCCGGAAGTCGGTGGCGAACCGCAGCACCTGGTCGCGGTAGTCGTCCAGGCGGCCCAGCAGGTTGGCGGCCTTGGAGCGGGGCTGCCGGCCGGTGCCAGCACCCGACGTGGCTGGCTGTGGGTTGGCCCGCCAGCCTTCGGCGATGATCGCCTCGTAGCGGGCCCAGTAGGCGGCCATCCGGGCGGGGTCCAGCTGGTTGGCGTCGGCGGCCACGGCCCGCTCGACCGCCCGCTTGGCCTCGATGAGCAGCCCCGCCATGCCCGTGGCCCAAGCCCGCTGGCCCGGCAGCTCGGCCGCCGCGGCCAGCTCCCGCAGGTGGTGGGCGTTGCAGCGTGCGTGGGCGGCCTTGGTGTAGCGGGTGTACGGCGACCAGCCGTCGTGCACCGCCACACCGCGGAATCCCGGTAGCACGCCGGCGGCGTCCATCGCCTTGGTGCCCCGCTTGGGATGCACGGTGAACAGGCTGAGCCGATCGGTGGAGGCCGC
>DATHIG010000283.1:0-3217 GCA_035490035.1 Actinomycetes bacterium | reverse complement strand
CACGGGGTCGCCCGACGACGGCCCAGCCGGCAGGGGGCGCGGTCCCGGAGCCGGCGGCAGGCACGGGGTCGCCCGACGACGGCCCAGCCGGCAGGGGCGCGATCCCGGAGCCGGCGGCGGGCACGGGTCATCCGAAGTGGCGAAGGTGCGGCCAGTGTCGCAGCGGCACGCTGGTCGACGGGCACACCATCACCGGCCGGCCGCGCTCCTCGTTGGCGACCCCATAGGGGTTGCCGAGGGTCGCGACCTGGCGGGCGCCGTCGCACACGCCGGCCAGCCGCTCGACCGGGATGCCGACCGCCACCACCGGGGCGCCCGGCTGGCCGTCGCCGGCCCAGAACCAGTAGCCGTTGTGGCCGCTGGTCGCCGCGGGCAGGCCGAGGTCCGGCCCGAAGCGGTCGATCGCCCCTGCCTGGCCGTAGTTGCCGGTCACGATGCTGGCCCGTGCCCGCTGGGACGGCGGCAGCTGGCCCCAGGCCGCAGCGACCGTTGCGGCCAGCTCCGGCCACCCGAGCATCTCGGCCCAGTCCTCGCGGGCCTCGGCCAGGCCGACGTCCACCATCTGCCTGGCCGGCAGCACGGGCAGGGCGATCGGCGCCGCGACCAGGCCACCGGCGACCACCGCGATCGCGGCCGTCCTGGCCAGCCATGGCCGGCCCCGGCCGACGGCCAGCGACTCCACCCCGACCGCCCCGGCAGCCAGCAGCAGCGGGTACAACGGCCCGGCGTAGTACGCCTTGGCCTGCGTGGCCAGCATGACCACCGGCGGGACCAGGCACGTCCACCCGAGCGCGCGATACCGGGTGCGCGAGAACAGCACCCACAGCCCGCCAGCGCACAGCGGCAGGGCCAGCGGCCCGACCAGCAGCAGGGTGTCGACGGCGAAGCTCAGCGGCGACTCCTCGCCGGCGACCTCAGTGGTCTGGTGGTCGAGGAACTCCAAGGTCGGCCAGCCGTTGACCGCCTGCCAGACCAGGTTCGGTGCCAGCACGACCAGGGCGATCCCGGCCGCCAGCCACGGCCACGGCGTGCGCAGATGGCGTCGGACCGGGGTGGCCAGCACACCCACCGCGATCCCCAAGGCCAGAGTGAACATGGTGAACTTGGTCTGCAGCCCGACCCCGACGGCCGCCCCCACCGCCGGCCACCAACGCGGGTCGTCGGTCCGCAGCAGCCGGGTCAGCAGGAACAGGACCACCACCCAGGCCAGCTGGTCGAAGGTGACCGTCTGCAGCAGCGCATTGGCGCCGAGGAACATGGGCGAACCCAGCACGGCCAGCCCGGCCAGCCCCTGGGCGGCCCGCCCGCCACCGAGCTCGCGGGCCAGCAGCCCGGCCAGGACGACGATCGCCGCCCCGGCCAGAGCCGGCAGGACCCGGAACCCGGCCAGCGAGCCGCCGAAGACCAGCTCCGACAGCCGGGCCAGCAGCGGCGTGACCGGCGGGAAGTCCGGGTAGCCGAAGGCCAGATGCCGGCCGGCGGCGGCATAGTAGAGCTCGTCGCGGTGCCAGCCGTAGCGGCCGGCGGTCGCCAGATGGACGGCGACCTTGACCGCCGCCAGGCCGAGCAGGACCGGTATCGCCTCGCGCCCGCCCCGCTGCCTCGTCCGGGTCGCCGTCATCGTCGCCTCCAGGCTCGGGCCTCGATCGGTCTGGCCCGAACCTAGCGGCGGGGACACCCGCGGCCATCACCCTCCAGAGGGAACCTCGGCATCCCCCTGGAGAGCGAGCGCGCTTCGCCCCCAGAGTGGTCGTTGCCATTCGACCGCTGGGGCGCGAAGATCGGCCGTCTGGTCGACCAACGGCCGGCCAAGCGAGAGGGGTAGCGGTGGCGCTGTATCTCGCGAAGTTCAGCCTGACACCCGAGGCGTGGGCCAAGCTGATCAAGGAGCCGGAGGACCGCCGGGACCCGGTCGGGCGGCTGCTCGAAGCCAACGGCGGCAAGCTGCTCGGCTACTGGTACGCCTTCGGTGACCACGACGGCTATGTCCTGGCCGAGGCCCCTGACAACACCACGATGGCCAGCGCGCTGGTTACCGTGGCCGGCAGCGGCGCGTTCAGTTCGCTGTCGACGACGGTGCTGTTGACGGTAGAGGAAACGCTGGACGCGCTCCGCCGAGCGCAAGGCCTCACCTACCGTCCGCCTGGCGGCTGACCGGTCTCGCCAGCCGTCGCTCGGCTTACGCCGCCTGCGCGCCCGCCCCAGCCAGCACTCCCGCGAACACCTCCGCAATGGTCTGATGGCCGGCGTCATTGGGATGCAGGCAGTCGGTCCCACCCACCAGGTCGCCCGGATCGAGCACGCCGTAGGTGTCGGCCACCAGGACACCGTTGGCAGCCGAGATCCTGCGGATCCGGTCGTTGAGCCCCTCAATCCCCGGGCCACCCTCCAGCACGACATCGGCCAGGGGCGCCAACGCCTCCCGGACACAGCTCCGGAGCGGGTTGTAGTAGGTCATCGCCACGATCACGGTGTCAGGTCCGGCTGCGGCCCGCAGCCGGCTCAGGATCTGGGTGAAGTTGTCCTCGAAGGCCCCAAGGCGCGCCTGGACCAGCGCCAGGCACAGGGGGGTCGGGCCGGCGGTGCAGTCCGGCACCACGCTGAACACGTCGTTGCCGCCGATGTCGATGGTGACCACCGAGACGTCGTTCAGCGGGTTGCGATCCCCGTTGTGCGCGAGCAGCTCAGCCTCCGCAGCCGGCAGCTGGTTGGAGAGCAGCGTGGCAGAGGTGGCGCCGCCGACGGCGAGGTTGTGCAGCGCCAGGCTGGCGCAGCCCGGCCGACCCAAGAGCTGGCAGGACGGCTCGTCACGGAGCAGGTCGTAGAGGCGGGGCACATACCCGGTCACCGCCGGGTTCGATGCCCCTACGCCGGCCGCCACCGAGTCGCCAAGGGCAAGGTAGAGGGGCCGGCCGATCGGCGGCCGGCCGTCGTCGGACTCGGCGCCAGCCGGTCCCACGGTGAGCAGACCCAGCAGTACTGGGATGCCTACCAGCAACACCAGACGACGCCGCATGGTCCGCCTCCTTGCGCCGGAAACCTGGATGGTTCGTCCGGATGAGTCCGGATTGGCGAAGCCTAGCACCCATCCTGGCGCTCCCGGGCCGGCGCGGCCCACGGCATCTGATCGGCCGGCCGGGCACGGCAGGGCCTCTCCAGCCCGTGTGCTGGAGAGGCCCGTCTCTGGTGACCTCCCGCCTCGCTGGCACGCCGGCAG
>DATHIG010000282.1:0-11356 GCA_035490035.1 Actinomycetes bacterium | reverse complement strand
CGCGACCGCTTCCCGGCCCGGTCGGTGCTGGACGGCTTCCCCGCCCAGGTCGTTGGGACCCTTGACGCCTCGCCCGAGCGGCCGTCGTGGGCGCTGTCCCGCCCGGCGCTCCAGACCCTCGTACGGATCCGATGACCGCGGCCGAGCCGCCCCATCTTGGTTGAGAACGCCAACCTGAGCGACGATGCACGTCCCGCGACGCCGGTGCCGCTTGGGTCGGACAACCAGCAGCTGGCTGCCAACCGTTGACGCGCACCAGCGTGTAGCGCAACGCGAGATGGTGGCCTTGACCTGGGCATTCAGCTGGTAGCGGACGAGCTCGGAAGGCTGATCGTTGAGCGTTGCCGCCTGCCGAGCCGGTGGAGGCGGGCGTCGTCCGAGCGTGGCGCAGCCGTAACGATGACGGGACGGTCATCGTCCAGGATGACGATCCTCGAGGGGCCGGGAGAGAGATCCTGGCCGGAGGATGAGAGTGGCCGAGCCAACGCCGACGTCCGGATCGCAGACCCGTCCTTCGTCGCCCGCAGGCCCCCGGCGCGCGACCGGCAGGATCGGCGGGCGGGCGGCGGCGCGGCTGGCCTGGCTCACGCTGGCGCTGTCGCTCGGCCTGGTCGCCTTCAGCCGGCTGCTGTCGTGGCTGCCGATCGACCCCGCTGGCAACGAGCCCGAATCCTTCGAGTTCGTGTCCATCGTCGCGGTGGTGGTGCTGGTGTTGGTTGGCGCCCTGATCACCGTCCGCCGGCCTCAGAACACGATCGGCTGGATCTTCTGCGCGAGCGGACTGCTGTGGGCGGTCGGCGGCGCCGCCGACGCCTACGCCGCCTACGGGCTGCGGTCGCAGAATGTCTCGCTGCCAGGGGAACAGGTCATGGCCTGGCTGGGGTCCTGGACGTGGGCGCCGCCGACGGGGGTGTTGGTGACCTTCCTGTTCCTGCTGTTCCCGGACGGCCGGCTGCCTTCGCCTCGCTGGCGGCCGGTCGCCTGGCTGGGGGCGGCCGGCACCGCCGGGATCACCGCTGCCTATGCCTTCGGCCAGCGGACCCTGGAGGGTTACCCGGAGATCCCCAACCCCTTCGGGATCCCAGGCGCCGCAGCGTTGGATGCGGCCTTCCTGCTACTGCCGCCGGTGTCCCTGGCCGCGGCGGTCTCCCTGCTGCTGCGGTTCCGCAGCGCCACCGGCGCGGCGCGGCAGCAGCTCAAGTGGTTTGCCGCTGGTGCCGCCGCGGCAGCGCTCAGCATCCTGGCAAGCGTGCTGATCGGGATCGCGGGAAGCGAGCTCGCCGACGCCGTGGTGGTAGGTGGGATCGCCTGCCTGCCGTTGGCTACTGGCGTCGCCATTCTGCGCTACCGCCTGTACGACATCGACCGGATCATCAACCGCACGCTGGTCTACGGGCTGCTCACCGCGGTCTTGGGACTGTGTTATGTGGCCGGCTCCCTGGTGTTTGTGCTGGTGGCCGGTCCCGGTGCTGATCCGCCGAGCTGGCTGGTCGCCGCCGCGACGCTGGCGGCGGCCGCGGTCTTCCAGCCTGTCCGCCGCCGCGTCCAGGCGGCGGTGGACCGGCGCTTCAACCGCCGCCGCTACGACGCGGCCAAGACGATCGAGGCGTTCAGCGCCCGCCTCCGCGACGAGCTTGACCTGGACACACTCTCGGCCGAGCTGTTGGCGGTAGTCGACCAGACCATGAAACCCACCAAGGCGTCTCTGTGGCTGCGCCCACCGGTGGACCGTGCCTGGCGGCCATCGGCCGTTGACGCTTGACCGCGTGTTGCTGAAAGGACTTGCCTCGATGCCGCGGCCAGCATCGCCGGCTCGCACAGGAGCCGGACCGTCAGCATGATGCCGCGCAGCCGGCTCACGCTGCGGCGGCTCGCCGCTCGGCCTCGGTCTTCAGGTGCGCCAGGACGCTGCGGATGCCCTTGTCCAGGGTCTTGCGGCTGTAGCCCTTGAGCAGACTGGCGATCAGGCCCTCCCAGGACTCCTCCGAGCGCGCCAGGGTGCCGACGTCGTTGGCCTGGAACCGGAACACGTGCACGGCCTTGATGCCCATGGTGGTGCCAGTCCAGGCAATCTCGTGGGGCGGGTCGACCACCTGGAGAGTCGAGGTGAGGGTGCTCGGCCCGGACTTCCACCGGAACACCGTGCCCTCCTGAACGGGACCTTGGAGCTCCACCGACTTGACGTCGGGGTTCCAGGACGGCCACTGGTCGATGGCCGAGATCACCGCGAACACCGTCTGCGGATCGGCGGCGATCTGCCGCTCACCTTCGGCCGTTGCTGGTGCGTTCCGGTTGATGTCCATGGGCGTCCTCCAGGTTCCCGACTGAGCAGCGCAGATCGTCTGAAGCCGACCAGATCGACGCAGTGCACCAGGCTACGGATCTGGCGGTCGGCTACGTCGCGTGAGGGTGGCGAGGTCGGCGGCGACGCGCTCGGGGCGCTCCCAGTGCGGACTATGGCCGGTGTCTCGGTACACCTTCAGCGTCCAGGAAGGCAACGGCGTCGGCGGCGAAGTCGTCCACGGTGTAGCAGCAGGCCGGACGTTCGGAGTCGCCGTGGCCGCGCTGGTCCATGGCGTAGGCGTGGTCGCGGGTGGGCAGCAGGGGCAGCACCCGGGTGCCCATCCTACGGGCGGCCGGATCATCCGGACGCAGCTGACCGACGCGGCAGGTGGAACCCGACCGATTCGTCCATTTCGAGGCCTGGCATCGGTCTCGAGGCCGGGCGTCGGTCTCGAACCCGGTTTGACGGCGCGTCCTCCTCAACCGTCGACGATCTCGGATCGGTGCCTCCGGCGATGGGCTGGGTCACAGTGATCATTGTCGCCGTGCCAGCGAGGCGGGAAGATCGCTGTTGCTGCTGTCGGGTGGGTGGGTGAGGGGGGGTCAAGGCATGCAAGGTATTGCCGAGATCCCCGATGCGCTTCCGGTGGCTCTGGTGGTGACGCGTCCCGCCGGCGGTACGGTCCTGTACGCCAACCGCCTGTTCGGGACCCTGCTGGGGGTGGCCGCCGATTCGGTCCTTGGCAGAGGCCTGGATGAGGTGCTGGCCGAGCCCGGAGCTCACCACGCGATCATCGCCGCCGGGACGGCCGAGGGCGGCGGCGGTGCGATCGAGGTTCGCGGCCGCCGGGCCGACGGCACGCCGGTCTGGATGCTGGCATCCTCGCGCTCCCTCCCCTTTGACGGCGAACCGGCGGCCCTGCTCACGGCGTTCCAGGACGTCAGCGAGCGCCGGGACGCCGAGGGGCGGCACGCCAGCCAGGCCACCGCCCTCGCGCTGCTGGCGGAGCTTCCGGAGAAGAACCCGGGGCCGGTCTGCCGCCTCGACCGGCAGGGGACGATCCTGATGGCCAACGCGGCCGCCCGGAGGTTCTTCGACGCCGGCGATCCCCGCGGGCGCAGCTGGGTCGACCTCTGTCCGGGGATGACCCCGGAGATCTGGCGGCGCGTCCTCGACAGCGACGGGAACCTTCGGCACGAGTGCGAGCGCGATGGCGTGTACGTGCTGTTCACCCATGTTCGTTCGGACTCCGGCGACGTGGTCTTCGCGTACGGGGCCGACATCACCGCCCGCCGGCGCGACGAGCGCCTGCTGGCCGAGCAGGCCGCCGCGCTGGCCGAGATCGCCCGCTTCCCGGAGATGAATCCGGGGCCGGTGCTGCGCCTGGACCTGGACGCCAATGTGCTGTTGGCCAACGCGGCCGCCCGTGGCGTGTTTGGCGGGGACCTCATCGGCAGCTGCTGGCGGGACCTCTGTCCCGGCATCGACCAGCCCACCTGGCAGGGCGTGCTCGACGCCGCGGGGTCGGTGCCGCGGGAAGCCCGGATCGGGGACCGCGAGTACGTGTTCGCCCACCGGCATGATCCCGTGACCCGGCTGGTGTTCGTGTTCGGGGCCGACATCACCGCGCAGAAGAAGGCCGAGCGGGCCCTGCGCCAGTCCGAGAAGATGGCCACGCTCGGCACCCTGGCCGCCGGCGTCGCCCACGAGCTGAACAACCCGGCGGCCGCCACCCGCCGGGCCTCCGAGCAGTTGCGCGAGGCGTTCGCTCGGCTGGAGAGCGCCCACCTCCACCTCGAGGCGGTCGCGCTCGGACTGGAGGAGCGGCAGCTGCTGCTGAGCTTCGAGCGCCAAGCCCGTGAGCGGGCCGCGCGGCCGGATGACGCCGGCACCTTGGAGCGTTCCGACCTCGAGGCGACGATGGAGGACTGGCTGGAGGACCACGACGTCGCCGATCCGTGGGATCTCGCGCCGGCGTTGGTGGCCCAGGGGCTCGACCCGGACGCGCTGGCCGGTCTTGCCGGGGTGCTCCAAGGTGGGGCGCTGTCGGCGGGCCTGGCCTGGCTGACGACCGCGTTTCGGGTCCACACCCTCTCCTACGAGATCGGCCAGGGCTCGGCGCGGATCTCCGAGATCGTCGGCGCCCTCAAGAGCTACTCCTACCTGGGGCAGGCGCCGGTCCAGGCGGTCGACCTCCACGAAGGCCTCGACAACACCCTGGTGATCCTGCGCAACAAGCTCAAGATGGGGATCAGGGTCCACCGCGACTACGGCGCCGACGTGCCCCGGGTCCCGGCCTACGGCAGCGAGCTGAACCAGGTCTGGACCAACCTGCTGGACAACGCCGCCGACGCCATGGGCGGCAAGGGCGAGATCACCATCCGGACCCGTCGCGAACCGGGCTGGGCGGTCGTGGAGATCTGCGACAACGGGCCCGGCATCCCCGAGAGCTTCCAGGCCCGGATCTTCGATCCGTTCTTCACCACCAAGGCGCCCGGCAAGGGGATGGGGCTGGGGCTGTCGACCAGCTACTCGATCATCACCGACAAGCACAAGGGAACGGTCTCGGTGGCATCGCGGCCCGGCCGCACGTGGTTCACCGTCCGGCTCCCGATCGAGACGGCCACCCAGCCTCCGGAGGGTCGTTAGTGGCCAAACCGGTGATCATGAGCGTGGACGACGACCCGGAGGTCCTCGGTGCGATCGAGCGCGACCTGCGTCAGCACTACCGGAGCGACTACCGCATCCTGAAGGCCAGCTCGGGCCCGCAGGCGCTGGACGCCGCGCGCCAGCTCAAGCAGCGCGGCACCCCCGTCGCCCTGTTCCTGGTGGACGAGCGGATGCCCGAGATGACCGGGACGGAGTTGCTGCGCGAGGTGCGGAAGCTCCACCCGGACTCGCGCAAGGTACTGCTCACCGCCTACGCCGACACCGAGGCGGCGATCCGCGGCATCAACGACGTCGGCCTCGATCACTACCTGCTGAAGCCCTGGCATCCGCCGACGCTCCGGCTCTATCCGATCCTCGACGACCTGCTCTCCGACTGGTCGGCGAGCACCCGGCCTCCCTACGACGGCATCCGGGTGGCGGGTGCGCTGTGGTCACCGCAGAGCTACGCCGCCAAGGAGTTCCTGTCCCGCAACGGGGTCCCCTACCAGTGGGTCGACGTGGAGAAGGACGAGTCGGTGGCCGAGCTCGTCGCGGGCATCGCCGGTGACCTCACCCGCCTGCCGGTGATCCTCTTCGGCGACGGCACCGCCCTGGTCACCCCGAGCAATCACGAACTGGCCCACAAGATCGGGATGCAGACGCAGGCCAGCCTTCCCTTCTACGACCTCGTCATCGTGGGCGGCGGTCCTGCGGGACTTGCCGCCGCCGTCTACGGTGCCTCGGAGGGGCTCCGCACCCTGATGGTCGAGCAGGATGCGCCGGGCGGCCAGGCCGGGACCAGCTCGCAGATCGAGAACTATCTCGGCTTCCCGTCCGGCGTCAGCGGAGCCGACCTGGCTCGCCGCGCCACCGCCCAGGCCCGCCGCTTCGGCGCCGAGCTGCTCAGCGCCCAGCAGGTCGTGGCCGTGCGCCGCGACGACCCCTATCGGGTCGTCCAGCTCGCCGACCAGAGCAAGGTCTCCTGCTACGCGGTGATCCTCGCCCAGGGCGTGGCCGTTCGGACCCTGGAGGTGCCCGGACTGCGGGAGCTCATCGGCATTGGCGTCTACTACGGGGCCGCGATGACCGAGGCGGCCACCTACCGGGGCCAGGACGTGTGCGTCGTCGGCGGCGCGAACTCGGCAGGCCAGGGTGCGCTGTTCTTCTCCCGCTACGCGCGCCGCGTCACCATGCTGGTTCGCGCCGAGTCGCTGGGGGACGGCCTGTCGCGGTACCTGGTCGACCGGATCGAGGCCACCCCGAACATCGCCGTCCACCTGGGGGTCGAGGTCACCTCGGTTCACGGCGTGCGCCGCCTGGAGCGGGTCGTGACCCAGGATGTCCGCACCAGGGAGGAACGTGAGCTGGACCCGGCGGCGATGTTCATCTTCATCGGGTCGGCGCCGCACACCGGGATGGTCGCGGGCCTCATCGAACTCGACGACAAGGGCTACGTACTCACCGGCCCGGATCTGCCCCGCGGAAGCCAGGGCCGGCCACACGGGTGGACCCTCGACCGTGACCCGTTCCTGTTCGAGACGAGTGTCCCGGGGATCTTCGCCGTCGGCGACGTCCGAGCCGGTTCCGGCAAACGGGTGGCCGCCGCGGTCGGCGAGGGATCCGCAACCGTCAGCATGGTCCACCGCTACCTCCAGACCGTCTGATCGCCCTGCCTCGGCCCTTGGTGGCGCGGCGTGCGGACCCAGCCTGTTCGCGCTGGACGGCCACGGAGGCCGGGGGTACGGTGCCGCGCATGACCCACGTGCTGCTCAACCGACTCACCGCAAAGCCAGGCCAGCGCCAGCGGGTGGTGGAGATCCTGCTCGAGTCGGGCAGGCTCTTCGACGACAATCCAGCCTGTCTGCTGTATCTGGTCAGCGAGTCCACCGACGATCCCGACCTCTTGTGGGTGATCGACCTGTGGACCAGCCAGGAAGCGCATGCCGAGGCGCTGAAGGCGCCTGAGCTGCGGCCGTTCGTGGAGCAGGCGATGCCGCTGCTGGAGGGCATGCCCGAGCAGATCGAGGTCCGGCCGGTCGGTGGCAAGGGCCTGCCAGGCTGACGCGCCGTGCTCGGCCTTGCAGCGCTCGGTTGCGGGCTACCCGCCGGAAGGGTGATCAAGGCGCGGGGCGACTTCGGCGCCGGGCAGTCGTAGCATCTGGAACGCCGAACGGCCACAGGGATCCGTACGTCGATCGAAGGGGCTCACCATGTTCGTCCAGGTAATCCAGGGGCAGGTGTCCGATGCCGGGCAGGTGCGCGCCGCGCTCGACCGGTGGGTTCAGGAGCTGGCGCCCGGTGCCATCGGCTGGCTCGGCTCGACCGCCGGGGTGACCGAGGACGGCCGCTTCATCGAGCTGGCCCGCTTCGAGTCCGAGGAGGCGGCCCGGCGCAACAGCGACCGCCCCGAACAGGACCAGTGGTGGACCGAGACCGCCAGGCTGTTCACCGGGGAGGCCACCTTCAAGGACAGCAGCGACGTCACCGTGGACGTCACCGGCGAGCCCGACACCGCCGGCTTCGTCCAGGTCATCCAGGGCCGAGGTAGCGACCCTGACCGCGCGCGGGAGCTCATGGAGCAGGACTCGTCCGAGTGGGCCGCCTTCCGCCCCGACATCATCGGCAGCGTTGGGGTGGGACACGACGGTGGTGCCTACACCATGGCGTTGTACTTCACCTCCGAAGAGGCGGCGCGCGAAGGCGAACGCAAGGAGCCGCCGCCGCCCCTGAAGGCACAGATGGAAGAGATGGAGAAGCTCAGCATCGGAGTGCCCGAATTCTTCGACCTGAAGCAACCCTGGTTCTACTCCCCGAGGTGACCGGACGACCAGCTCCGTCCGCGCAGCGCGCGGAGGCGGTCGGCAGGTAGCAGGTGGGCGGCACGAGGTCGCCTCACGCAGGGTCCGGCGCCGTCCCGTCACGGCGGCGGAAGGCATCTGATCATCTGCGCAGATGCGGCTTGACAAGCCGGTCTTGCCTGCGGATGCAAGCAACATGCTAGGATCGCCTGCAAATGATGAGTTATCGCATGGGCCAGGTCGCCGACCTGTTGGGCGTGAGCGTCGACACGGTGCGGCGCTGGGCGGACGCCGGCCGGCTCGGCGCCCGCCGGACCGAGGGCGGCCAGCGGGTGGTCGACGGCGGCGCCCTGGCCGAGTTCGTGACCAGTTTGCGGCACACTCCCGAGCGCGACGAGGTGATGCCGCAGTCGGCCCGCAACCGCTTCACCGGGATCGTCACCCGGGTCCTCAAGGACGAGATCGTCGCCCAGGTCGAGCTCCAAGCCGGCCCGCACCGGGTGGTGTCGCTGATGACCAGGGAGGCCGCCGACGAGCTCCAGCTCGCTCCCGGCATGCTCGCGGTCGCCGCGGTCAAGGCGACCAACGTGGTCGTGGAGTTGCCGCACTAGACGTGGTCCTGGAACCCGGCTCGAGTGGAGGAGGCCTCATGCCACGGTCCCGCATTCGCTCGGCCGTCCCGCTGCTGGCGCTCGGACTGCTCGCCGCCGGCTGCGGCAACGGCGAGCCCGCCGGCGGCTCGGCGGGGTCATCGGACGAGATCAAGGTGTTCGCGGCCGCGTCCCTGACCGGGGCGTTCACCGAGCTCGGCGGGCGGTACACCGCCGCCAACGACGGCACCAAGGTCACCTTCAACTTCGCCGGCAGCCAGGCGCTGGCCACCCAGATCCGGCAGGACGCGCCGGCCGACGTGTTCGCCTCGGCCGACACCGGCAACATGGACAAGGTCAAGGACCTGGTCGGCACGCCGCAGAGCTTCGCCGGCAACCTGCTTCAGATCGTGGTCGAGCAGGGCAACCCCAGGGACGTCAAGGGCCTGGAGGACCTGGCCCGCGGCGATCTGAAGGTGGTGCTGGCGGCGGAGGAGGTCCCGGCCGGCAAGTACGCCAGGCAGGTCCTGGACAAGGCGGGGGTGACCGTGGCGCCGGTTTCGCTGGAGGACAACGTCAAGGCGGTGGTCAGCAAGGTCGCCCTGGGCGAGGCCGACGCCGGCATCGTCTACGTCACCGACGTCACCGGCGGCGGGGACAAGGTCGAGGCGGTGGACATCCCCGACGACCACAACGTGTCCGCCACCTACCCGATCGCGGTCGTCCGGACGAGCAGGAGCCAGCTGAAGGCGCAGGCGTTCACAGACCTGGTCCGCTCGGCCGAAGGGCGGCGGGTGCTGGAGCGCTTCGGATTCCTCCCGCCGCCGACGGCGTGACCGGCCCGGCCCGGCGACGCCAGGCCGGCGGCCGGTCGCGGGTCCCCGGGCTGCTGCTGGTGCCCGCCGGGCTGGCCGTCGGGTTCCTGGCCATCCCCCTTGTCGGCCTGCTCGGCCGGACGCCCTGGGCCGACCTGCCGGCGGCGCTGACCGCGCCACAGGTGCGGGAGGCGCTGCGGCTGTCGCTGGTCTGCTCGCTCGGCGCCGTGGCCGTCTCGGTGCTGGTCGGGGTCCCGCTGGCCTTCGTGCTGGCCCGGGTCGAATTCCCCGGCCGCAACCTGGTCAGGGCCCTGACCACCCTGCCGATGGTGCTGCCTCCGGTCGTCGGCGGGGTGGCCCTGCTGCTGGCCTTCGGTCGGCGCGGGCTGGCCGGCCAGTGGCTGGAACGGGCCTTTGGGATCAGCCTGCCGTTCACCACCACCGGGGCGATCCTGGCCGAGGCGTTCGTGGCCATGCCGTTCCTGGTCATCACCACCGAGGCCGGGCTGCGGGCGATGGACCGGCGTTTCGAGGACGCCGCCGCCACCCTCGGCGCCGGCCGCTGGACGACCGTGCGGCGGGTCACCCTGCCGATGATCGCGCCGTCGCTGGGCGCGGGCGTGGCCCTGTGCTGGGCGCGGGCGCTGGGAGAGTTTGGCGCCACCATCACCTTCGCCGGCAACCTGCCAGGGGTCACCCAGACCATGCCGCTGGCCGTCTACCTGGCGCTGGAGACCGACCTGGAGGCCGCCATCGCCCTGAGCCTGGTCCTGCTGGCGATCTCCCTGGCGGTGCTGGTCGCCCTGCGCGACCGCTGGTTCCCGACCGCATGAGCGGGAGGGGTCATGAGCACCAGGGAGGGTACTGCGGTGAGCCTTGACGCGCGGGTCGGGCTCGCCCTCGGCACCCTTGACCTGGAGGTCGAGATGACCGTCGGCACCGGTGAGCTGGTGGTGCTGCTCGGTCCCAACGGCGCCGGCAAGACCACCCTGCTCCGTGCCCTGGCCGGCCTGGTCGCGCTGGACCGGGGCCGGCTGGTGCTCGACGGGGTGGTCCTGGAGGACGCCGAGGCGGGGGAGCACGTGCCGACCGAGCGGCGCCCGATCGGGTTCGTGTTCCAGGACTACCTGCTGTTCCCGCACCTGTCGGCGCTGGAGAACGTCGCCTTCGGGCTGCGCGCCCGCGGCCTGCCCAGGGCCGAGGCCCGCCGCCGCTCGGCCGCCTGGCTGGATCGGGTCGGCCTGGCCGGGCAGGCCGGCTCGCGGCCGCGGGCGCTGTCCGGAGGGCAGGCCCAGCGGGTCGCGCTGGCCAGGGCGATGGTCTCCGACCCGCGGCTGCTGCTGCTCGACGAGCCGCTGGCCGCCCTGGACGCGGCCAGCCGCACCGAGGTCCGGCGCGAACTGCGCCGCCACCTGGCCTCCTTCGACGGCACCCGGCTGCTGGTCACCCACGACCCGCTGGAGGCGATCGCGCTGGCCGACCGGCTGGTGATCCTCGAGGACGGCCGGATCACCCAGACCGGCACCGCCCAGGAGGTGAGTGGCCGGCCGCGTTCCCGCTACGCCGCAGAGCTGGTCGGGGTGAACCTGTTCCGCGGCCGCGCCGCCGACGGCGCCATCCGGCTGGCCGGCGGCGCCGCGCTGGTCGCCGCCGGCGACCACCGCGGCGAGGTGTTCGCGGCCGTGCACCCCCACGCCGTCGCCCTGCACCGCCGCGCCCCCGAAGGCACCCCCCGCAACGTCTGGGCCGGGACCGCCGAGGCCCTTGAGGTGGTTGGCGACCGGGTCCGGGTGCGGGTGACCGGCCCCGTCCCGATCGTCGCCGAGGTCACGCCCGCCGCCGCCGCCGAGCTGCGCCTGGCCGACGGCGGCCCGGTCTGGGCCAGCGTCAAGGCCACCGAGGTGACCGTCTACCCCGCCTGACCCGAGCTGCCGGCGGAGCTGGTGCCGGTCGCGTGGGACCAGCATCGCCCCCGGCGGTCGCCGACGGCGCCCTGTGGGTGGACATGCCGAGCTCGCGACCCGGCTTCAGGCGGGTGGGATGTTCTGGTTGAGCCGGAACAGGTTGGCGGGGTCGTAGCGGGCTTTGATCGCCATCAGGCGGTCCCAGGTGGATCCGGGGTAGGCCTGGCGGACCCGGGCCTGGCCCTCGTCGCCGAGGAAGTTGACGTAGGCGCCGGAGTCGTCCTGGCGGAGCGCGGCCGCGAAGCCGTCGACCCAG
>DATHIG010000281.1:0-3546 GCA_035490035.1 Actinomycetes bacterium | reverse complement strand
CAGGGAGCGGTCCAGGGCGCGACCCTGGTCGGCGAGGTGATCACCGGGCTGATCCTGACCCTGTTTCTGACCTTCTTCTTCGTCAAGGACTCCGAGCGGTTCACCCGCTGGATCCTGGACTTCGCCGGTGCCCGCCGAGCCGACCATCTGCGCGAGATCGGCCGGCGCTCGGCCACCGCGGTCAGCGGCTACCTGCGCGGCCAGGCGTCGGTGGGACTGGTCGACGCCGTGTTCATCGGCATCGGGCTGCTGATCGTTGGCGTTCCCCTGGTCGTCCCGCTCGCCTTCCTGACCTTCGTGGCCGCGTTCCTGCCGCTGGTCGGCGCGTTCGTCGCCGGCGCCCTGGCCGCGCTGGTCGCCCTGGTCACCAAGGGCTTCACCGCCGCCCTGATCGTGATCGGGATCACCGTGCTGGTGCAGCAGCTCGAAGGCCACCTGCTGGCCCCGCTGCTGCTCGGCCGGGCGGTCTCGCTGCACCCGGTGGTGATCATCCTCGCCCTGGCCACCGGGGCCATCCTCGGCGGCATCATCGGGGCGTTCCTGGCCGTGCCGATCGCCGCTGTGGTCACCGCCGTCGGCACCTACCTGCGCGGCGAACCGGTCGGCGAGCCCGCCGAACCCGGTGAGCCGGAACCGGAGACCAGCGGCCGGGCTTAGACCGCCCGGCGGACCTTGTTGGCCTTGATGCAGGAGGTGCAGACGTTGCGCCGGCGGGGGGTGCGTCCCTCCATGATGCGGATGCGCTGGATGTTGGGGTTCCAGCGCCGCGGGCTGCGCTTGTGGGAGAAGCTCACCTTCATGCCGAAGCCCGGGTGCTTGCCGCAGATGTCGCAGACGGCAGCCATAGTTGGAGGACCTTCCTTGGTGGAGTTTCGCGCGAAATTCGAGAGAGCCGGGAGAGGGTAGCACGGCCTCGTCCGAGGCCGCACCTATACTCGACCGATGGCCGAGACCGCACTTCCCGACCCGCTCGGCACCCCCCTTGCCAAGGCTCCGGGGGTGACCGGGCCGCTTGCCAAGGCGCTGGAGGAGGCCTTCGGCTACCGCACCATCCGCGACCTGCTGGAGCACTACCCGCGCCGCTACCTGACCCGGGGCGAGCTCACCGACCTGGCCCACGCCAAGAAGGGCGCCGAGGTCACCCTGGTCGGCACCGTCCGCAACCTGGCCAAGAAGCAGCCGCGGCGGAACCTCCGGATCCTGGAGGTCCGGGTGGTCGACGGCAGCGGCGCCTGGGTCTGCACCTGGTTCAACCAGCCATGGCACGCCCACAAGCTCACCGTCGGCACGGTCGCCGCCTTCTCCGGCAAGCTCGCCTGGAAGGCCGGCCGCCTGGGGATGGCCAACCCCGGCTACGAGGTGCTGCGGGAGGGCGACGACCCCGAGGAGTTCGCCAACGAGGTCATCCCCGTCTACCCGGCCAGCAAGGAAGTCTCCTCGGGCCGGCTGCGCCGGGCCGTCGGCGCCCTGCTGGACCGCTTCGGCGACGTGCCCGACTTCGTGCCCGAGCCGCTGCGCCGCGCCCACCGGCTGCCCGACCGCGCCGGAGCCCTTGAGGCCATCCACCGTCCCGCCGGCCGGTCGGAGGCGGCCAGGGCCCGCGATCGCCTGGTCTACGACGAGCTGTTCGTGCTCCAGGTCGGCCTGGCCCTGCGCCGCCGGGCCATGGAGGCCGGCCAGCACGGCCAGGCCCTCCAGGCCGACGGCGACCTGACCAAGCGCCTGCTGGCCAGCCTGCCGTTCCAGCCCACCGGCGCCCAGTCGCGGGCCATGGCCGAGATCGGCACCGACCTGGCCCGTTCCAAGCCCATGCACCGCCTGCTCCAGGGAGAGGTGGGCTCGGGAAAGACAGTAATCGCCCTCTGGGCCCTGCTGTGCGCGGTCCAGTCGGGAATGCAGGGGGCGATCATGGCCCCCACCGAGGTGCTGGCCGACCAGCACGGGATCAACCTCAGGGGGCTGCTGGAACCGCTGGGGGAGGGCGGTGGGCTGTTCGGGGGACCGCGGGTCGAGGTGCTGACCGCGGCCACCACCGGGGCGGCCAGGCAGCGGATCCGGGACGGGGTGGCCGCGGGCGAGGTCGACCTGCTGGTCGGCACCCACGCCCTGCTCTCCGAAGGCGTTGAGTTCCAGCGGCTGGGCGTGGTCGTGGTCGACGAGCAGCACCGGTTCGGCGTGCACCAGCGGGTCCGGCTGCGCGAGAAGGGCGACAGCCCGCACGTGCTGATCATGACCGCGACCCCGATCCCGCGGACGCTGGCCCTGACCCTCTACGGCGACCTTGACGTGTCCACGCTGGACGAGCTGCCCCCTGGCCGCACCCCGATCGCCACCCACGTGGTCGCCGACGCCACCCTCCGTGAACGGGCCTACCAGCGGGTCAGGGAGGAGGTGGACGCCGGCCACCAGGCCTACGTCGTCTGCGCCCTCAAGGACGAGTCCGACAAGGTCGAGGTCCGCTCGGCCAAGGCCGAGGCCGAGCGGCTGCGGACCGAGGTGTTCCCCGACCTCCGGGTCGGGCTCGTCTACGGCGACATGCCGGCCCGCGAGAAGGAGGCGACCATGGACCGGTTCCGGGCCTGCCAGGTCGACGTGCTCGTCTCCACCACCGTGATCGAGGTCGGCGTGGACGTGCCCAACGCCACCGTGATGCTGATCGAGGACGCCGACCGTTTCGGCCTCTCCCAGCTCCACCAGCTTCGGGGCCGGGTCGGCCGGGGTCAGGCGCCAGGACTGTGCATCCTGTTCGCCGACCCCCTGACCGACGAGGGGCGGGCGCGCATGGACGCGATCGCAGCCACCACCGACGGCTTCGAGCTGGCCAACGAGGACCTGCGCATCCGCGGCGAAGGCACCGTGTTCGACGCCCGCCAGTCCGGCCTCTCCGACCTCAAGCTTGCCCGCCTGATCGACGACTTCGACTGGGTCCGCCGGGCAAGGGCCGACGCGTTCGCGCTGGTCGAGTCCGACCCGGAGCTCGCCGACCCGGCCCACCGGCGGCTCCGCCAGGAGGTGCTGGCCCGGCTCGGCGACGGCCGCGCCGAGTGGCTGGCCCGAGGCTAGCCATTCCCCTCGTCACGCAATAGGCTCCGGACATGGCGACCGACCGTGGCTGGGAGGACGAGGAGCAGCTCGTCCAGTATCTGGCGGAGTTCGGGCTCAGCCGCAACGAGGCCCGGATGTACCTGGCCGCCCTTGGCCGGCCGCCGCTCCGGGTGGCCGAGCTGGCCGAGCTGGCCGACGTCAACCGGCCCAAGGCCTACGACGCGCTCCGCCAGCTCGTCGACAAGGGGCTGTTCGCCGAGACCGGTCAGGAGCCGGGCCAGGTGGCCAGGTTCAAGGCCGCCGAGCCAACGCTGGTCGTCCAGCGACTGCGCCACCAGAGCGCGCTGGAGCAGGCCGACCGGGTCGAGGACACCTCGCTGCTGATCGCCGACCTGTTCGGCCGCTACTACGAGGCACCGCAGGGCGAGGATCCGTTCGACTTCGTGGAGCTGATCCGCAACTCCGACGCCGCCTGGGCCCGCCGGGACGCCATCACCGCCG
>DATHIG010000280.1:0-4232 GCA_035490035.1 Actinomycetes bacterium | reverse complement strand
CATGGCGAGGGTGGAGCTGGACGCGTTCGAGGCAGCCGTGACCGACTGGGAACGGTACCGGGGCTTCGAGCGCCTGTGACCCGACCCGCCGGCGAGCCCCGGGCCCCGTCCGCCGGTGAGGAACCGGACCGCCCACCGGCTGGACCGTTGTTCGAGGTCCGCGACCCGGCCACCGAGGCGGTGATCGAGCGGCTGGCCGGCGCCACCGCCGCCGACGCCGACGCCGCGGTCGAGCGGGCCGCGGCCGCGTTCGAGGGCTGGCGGTCGGTCGCCCCCGCGGACCGGGCGCGGCTGCTGCGCCGCCTTGCCGAGCGGCTCGACGCCGACCGGGAGCGGCTGGCCCGGCTGGAGATGCGCAACACCGGCAAGCCGATCGGCGACGCCCGGGCCGAGATGGGCATGGTGGTCGACACCTTCGCCTACTACGCCGGCGCACCCGAGCGGCTGAGCGGCGACACCATCCCGGTCGCCGGCGGGGTCGACCTCACCTTCCGGGAGCCGCTCGGGGTGGTGGGGCTGATCGTGCCCTGGAACTTCCCGCTCACCATCGCCTCCTGGAAGCTCGCCCCCGCCCTGGCCGCCGGCAACACGGTCGTGCTCAAGCCGGCCGAGCTGACCCCGCTGACCGCCCTGGCCTTCGCCGAGCTGGCCGGGCAGGCCGGGATCCCGCCGGGGGTGGTCACCGTGCTTCCCGGGCCCGGCCGGGTGGTCGGCCGACGTCTGGTCGAGCACGCGAAGGTGGCCAAGATCGCCTTCACCGGCTCCACCGAGGTCGGGCGGGGGATCATGCGCGGCGCCGCCGGGACCATCAAGCGGGTCACCCTGGAGCTCGGCGGCAAGTCGGCCAACGTGGTGTTCGCCGACGCCGACCTGGCCGCGGCCGCGGCCGCCGCTCCCCTTGCGGTATTCGGCAACGCCGGCCAGGACTGCTGCGCCCGCTCGCGCATCCTGGTCGAGCGCTCGGCCATGGAGGAGTTCCTCTCCCTGCTGGAGCCGGAGGTGACCGGGCTGCGGGTCGGCGACCCGGCCGACGAGCGGACCCAGATGGGGCCGCTGATCTCGGCCGGGCAGCGGGAGACGGTTGCGCGCTTCGTGCCCGAGGGCACGCCGGTGGCGATCCGTGGGTCGGCCCCCGACGGCCCCGGCTACTGGTACCCGCCGACCGTGCTCACCGGCGTCGACCCGGGCGACCGGGCGGCCACCGAGGAGATCTTCGGGCCGGTCGCGGTGGTGCTGGGCTTCGCCGACGAGGACGAGGCGGTACGGCTGGCCAACGCCAGCATCTACGGCCTCTCCGGGTCGATCTGGACCCGCGACGTCGGCCGCGCCCTGCGGGTGGCCAGGGCGCTGGAGGCTGGCACCCTGTCGGTCAACTCCAACACCTCGGTCCGGGTGGCCACCCCCTTCGGCGGCTACAAGCAGTCGGGCGTCGGCCGCGAGCTGGGTCCCCACGCCCTCGACCATTACACGGAGCTGAAGAACGTGTTCATCGCGACCGGGCCATGAGCGCCGGAGGGGTTTGGGGAACCTCGGGGGTGGCCCGGTGAATCGGCGTCTTGAGGGCAAGGTCGCGGTCATCACCGGGGCGGCGAGTGGGATCGGGCGGGAGAGCGCCCGGCGGTTCGCGGCCGAGGGGGCGCGGGTCTGCGTGGTCGACCTGTCGGACCAGGCCGGCGAGCAGGTCGCGGCCGAGGTCGACGGGCTGTACCTGCACGCGGACGTGACCGACGAGGACGAGGTCGCCGCCATGTACGCGCGCGTCGCCGACCGGTATGGCGGCGTCGACGTGCTGTTCAACAACGCCGGCATCTCCCCGCCCGACGACGTCTCGGTGCTGGACACCGGCCTGGAGGCCTGGCAGCGGGTCCAGGACGTGAACCTCAAGGCGGTGTTCCTCTGCTGCAAGCACGGCATCCCCCACCTGCTGGCCAGGGGCGGTGGCTCGGTGGTCAACACGGCGTCGTTCGTGGCCGTGATGGGCGCTGCGACCTCGCAGATCTCCTACACCGCGTCCAAGGGCGGCGTGCTCGCCCTCTCCCGCGAGCTGGGCGTCGAGTTCGCCCGCCGCAACGTGCGGGTCAACGCCCTCTGCCCGGGCCCGGTCAACACCCCGCTGCTCCAGGAGCTGTTCGCCAAGGACCCGGAGAAGGCCGCCCGCCGCCTGGTGCACCTGCCCATGGGCCGGTTCGCCGAGGCGGCCGAGATCGCCGCCGCCGCCTGCTTCCTCGCCTCCGACGACGCCAGCTACATCACCGCCACGACGTTCCTGGTCGACGGCGGCCTGGCCGCCGCCTACGTGACGCCGCTGGCCTGAGCTGCGCGGCGTCGGCCTCCGGCCGACGGCCGGCAGATTCCGACCGGCAGGATCGCCGGTGGTCAGGCCTCGATGGTGACCTTGATGGCCTCGCCGCGGGTGACCCTGTGGATGCCCTCGATCGCCTGCTCCAGCGGCAGGCGGTGGGTGATCAGGTCGGCCACGGGCACGGCCTCGGAGGCGATCAGCTCCAGCGCCTGCTTGTTGTGGTCCGGGCTGGAGCTGTTGGCGCCGACGATGCTCACCTCGCGGTAGTGGACGATGTTGGAGTCGCAGGTGATGGTCGGCTTGTCCTTGGGCAGGCCGCCGAAGAAGCTGACCCGGCCCCCGCGGGCGGCCATCTGCAGGCTGTCCTCCTGGGCCTTGCCGGAGGCGGCGGCGACGATGATGACGTCGGCTCCGCGCCCGTCGGTCAGCCTGCGGACCGTGTCAACGGTGTCGGTCGCGTCGGCCCCGATGGCCTCGTCGGGCGCGACCAGGGCGGCGGCCATCTCCAGCCGCTGCTGGCTCAGCTCGATGAGGAACACCCGGGCGGCGCCGCGGGCCCTGGCCAGCCGGACGTGCATGCAGCCGATCGGCCCGGCGCCGACCACCACCACCGTGTCCCCTTCCCCGACGCTGGCGTGCTCCTGGCCGTTGATGACGCAGGCCAGCGGCTCCGCCACCGACGCCTCGGCGAACGACAGGCCCTCTGGGACCCGGTTGACGCCGTCGACGGCCAGCACCTTGGCCGGCACACGCATGAGCTCGGCGAAGCCGCCGTCGTATTGGTAGCCGATCAGCTCCAGGTTGAAGCAGACCGTCATCCAGCCGCGCCGGCACTCGTGGCAGCTCCCGTCGGGGATGGCCGCGATCACCTGTACCCGGTCGCCCTCCGACCAGCCGCTGACGCCCTCGCCGAGCGCCACCACCTCGCCGGCGACCTCGTGGCCGAGGACCCGGGGCGGGCTCAGGTTGGGGTGCCCGGAGCGCCAGATCTTGGCGTCGGTCCCGCAGATCGAGCAGTTGCGGACCCGGATCAGCAGGTCGCCGGGTCCGGCCGTGGGTTCGGGGGCGTCCTCGACCCGCACGTCCTGCGGCGCGTAGAAGCGCACCACTCTCATTCGTCCGGCTCCTCCGCGATCGGCTGGAGCAGCTCCAGCACCTTGTCGACCTCGGTGGCCGAGCGCAGCTCCTCGGATGGACCGACTCGGCGGCGGGCGGCTGTTGGCGAGCATGCCACGCCGTTTCTCGCCGAACCAGACCGCCCTCGGCCTTCGCAGAGCGCGTCTGACCGGCTCTGGACCGAAAGTGCATGCACACCGTACGATAAGCGCGGCATGCGACTTGTCACGACCGAGCGCGGTGTGGAGCACGTCGGCAGGCGTGCGCCCCGCTCGGCCCTCGACCCCGGAGGCACAGAATGACCGCGAATGCCGAGGTAGGAGCCAGTAGGACGGGTGGCGCACGGGTCGCCGTGCAGAAGTTCGGCACCTTCCTGTCTGGCATGATCATGCCGAACATCGCCGCGTTCATCGCTTGGGGCTTCATCACCGCGTTGTTCATCGAGGATGGGCCGTTCCCGGTCGAAGGGATCGGCGGCTTCGGCACCGACGCCGACGGAGCTCCCAACCTGGGCCTTGTCGGTCCGATGATCCGGTTCATGCTGCCGTTGCTGATCGCCATCCAGGGCGGCCGGATGGTCTACGGGGTCCGGGGCGCCGTGGTCGGGGCGGTGGCCACCATGGGCGTGATCATCAGTGTCCCAATCCCGACGTTCCTCGGCGCGATGATCATGGGGCCGCTCGCCGCCTGGGTCATGAAGCATGTCGACAAGCTGTGGGAGGGCAAGATCAAGCCCGGCTTCGAGATGCTGGTCAACAACTTCTCGGCCGGCATCCTGGCGGCGGCGCTGGCCGTCATCGGGTATTTCCTGTTC
>DATHIG010000279.1:0-7040 GCA_035490035.1 Actinomycetes bacterium | reverse complement strand
CCGGCCTCCACCGGGGGGCTACCGCTCGGCTCCCTGAGCCCCCCGGCCTCCGCCGGGGGGGTGCCACCCTCCGGGAGTGGGAACGGCACCGGGTAGCGCTCCCGCCAGGGCATGACCAGGTCGGCGCCGTCCAGGACGGGCAGGATGCGCTCGACCAGCCGGTCGCCGCCGGCCGCAAGGGCCTCGGCCACCGAGGCGAACCCGGCCAGGTCGCGCAGGGTGTAGCGGGTCGGCGGGAGCATCGGCAGGTCCTGGTCGGCGGCGGCCGCGGCCGCCGGCAGCCAGCGCTCCCGCTCCGCCTCGGCCAGGTGGGCGGTGACGGCGGCGCCGGCGGGCAGCCGGGCGACGAAGAAGCGGGTGTCGTAGCGACGCGTCTCCGCCTCCGGCGTCACCCACCAGGCCCAGTAGCGCAGCCGGGCCGCGTCCAGCCGCACCCCGAGCCCGGCCAGCAGCTCGGCAAAGCCGAGGGCGCCGGCCAGCAGCTGGCGCCTGGCGTCGGCCAGCTCCTGGGCGCCGGGCGCCGGCTCGGCCAGCAGCAGGCCGGCCTCCTCCAGGGTCTCCCGGCAGGCGGCGACCACCTGCCCGCGAGCCTCGGCGAGCGGCAGCCCGAGGCGCTCGGCCCAGGTCGCCGGGGATGGCCCGGTCCAGCTGGCCTCGACCGCCGGGTCGCGATCGGCCTCGTCGACCCGGCCGCCGGGGAACACCCACAGCCCGCCCGCGAACCCCAGGTGCATCGGCCGCCGCTGCAGATAGGCCTCGAGCCCGTCCGGCCCGTCGCGGAGCAGGACCACGGTGGCGGCCGGGCGCGGGGCAACGGCCACGCTGGTCCTCCTCTCGCCGGTTCCGGACAGCTGGATGGTACGTCCAGCCAGTCGCGTCTGAGCACCGCGACCCTGGGTCGTCGACAATGGGGGCATGGCCACCGATCCCCGCCGGCTGCTGCCCAACATGGACGTCCTGCTCGGGCACCCGCTCCTCGTCGACCGGACGGCCACGTTCGGGCGCGCCCCGGTGCTCGGCGCGGCCAGGCGGGCGCTGGACGCCAGCCGGCGCGCGGTGATGGGTGGTGGTCCCGTCCCCGGATTGGACGACCTGGCGGCCAGGGTCGCCGGCGAGCTGGACGGCCGCTGGGCGCACCGGACGCGCGCGGTGGTCAACGCCACCGGGGTGGTGCTGCACACCAACCTGGGACGGGCGCCGCTGTCGGAGGCGGCCATGGCGGCGGTTGCCGAGGCCGCCGGCTACGCCACCGTCGAGTACGACCTGGCCGCCGGGGCCAGAGGACGGCGCGGGGCGGCCGCCGAGACGCTGCTGCGCGAAGCCGCCGGCGCCGAGGCCGCGCTCGCCGTCAACAACGCGGCCGGGGCGCTGCTGCTCGCCCTCGGCGGCCTGGCCAGGGGCCGGGAGGTGCTGGTCTCCAGGGGCGAGCTGATCGAGATCGGCGGCGAGTTCCGCCTCCCCCAGGTGATGGAGGCGGCCGGGGTGGTGCTCCGCGAGGTCGGCACCACCAACCGAACCCACCTGCGCGACTACGCCGGCGGGTTCGGCCAGGACACCGCCCTGGTGCTGGCCGTGCACCCGTCCAACTACCGGGTCGAGGGCTTCACCACCCGCCCGGCCCTGACCGAGCTGGCCGCCCTCGCCCACGAGCACGGCCTGCCCCTGCTCCACGACGTCGGCTCGGGGCTGCTGGCCGGCGAGCTGGGGGCCGAACCGTCGGTCTCCGACAGCCTGCGCGCCGGCGCCGACCTGGTGCTGTTCTCCGGCGACAAGCTGGTCGGCGGCCCCCAGGCCGGCCTGGTCGTCGGCCGGGCCGAGCTGGTCGGGCGGCTGGCCCGCGATCCCCTGGCCAGGGCGGTCCGGGCCGACAAGCTGACCCTGGCCGCGCTCGAGGCCACCCTGGCCGCCCACCTGGCCGGCCGCCGCGACCAGCTGCCGGTCTGGCGGGCGCTGCTGCTGACCGCGGCTGACCTGCGGCCACGGGCCGCCGGCCTGGCGGCGGCGGTCGGCCCCGCGGCGTCGGTTCGCAAAGGGACCAGCGTGGCCGGCGGCGGCAGCCTGCCGGGCGAAGGCCTGGAGAGCTTCCTGGTGGAGGTCGACACGGGCCAGGCCGGCGAGGCGGCGGTGCTGGCCCGCCTGCGCGCCGGCGACCCGCCGGTGGTGGCGAGGGCCGAGCGGGGCCGGGTCGTCCTGGACCTCCGCACCGTGCCGCCGGAGCAGGACGAGCTGGTGGCGCGGGCGCTGGTTCGGGCGCTGGATCCACCGGGGCGGCCGCAGGCACCCCCCGGGACCCCCCCAACCCGAGGCCCGGCACGCTGATGCCCCACGTGATCGGGACCGCCGGGCATGTCGACCATGGCAAGTCGGCGCTCATCCAGGCCCTCACCGGGACCGACCCGGACCGGCTGGCCGAGGAGAAGGCGCGGGGCATGACCATCGACCTCGGGTTCGCCTGGACCACCCTGCCGTCGGGCCGGGAGGTCGGCTTCGTCGACGTCCCCGGCCACGAGCGCTTCGTCCACAACATGCTCGCCGGGGTCGGCGGGGTCGGCTGCGCCCTGTTCGTGGTCGACCTCACCGAGGGCTGGCGACCCCAGTCGGCCGAGCACCTGGCCATCCTCGACCTGCTCGCCATCCCCGCCGGGGTGGTCGCCCTGACCAAGGTCGACCTGGTCGACGAGGCGACCCGCGACCGGGTGGCGGCCGAGGTGGCCGACCGGCTCGGTGGCACCACCCTGGCCGGGGCGGCCCTCGTGCCGACCGCCGCCCCGTCCGGGCTCGGCCTCGACGCGCTGGTGGCCGCCCTCGACACGGTCCTGGACCGGCTGCCCGAGCCGCCGGACCGCGGCCGGCCCCGGCTCCCGGTGGACCGGGTCTTCACCATCCGGGGCAGCGGCACGGTGGTCACCGGGACCCTGTCCGGCGGGACGCTGCGGGCCGACGGCGAGGCCGAGCTGCTCCCGGCCGGGCGCAGGGTCCGCATCCGCGGCCTCCAGAGCCACGGGGTCCCCCTGGTCGCGGCCGCCCCCGCCCGGCGGGTGGCCGTCAACCTCGCCGGGGTGGCCACCGACCAGGTCGCCAGGGGCGACGTGCTGGTGCTGCCAGGCCAGTGGGCGCCGACAAGGACGGCCGACTGCCGGCTGCGCTGCCTGGCCGGTGCGCCGGCCCCGCTGCGCGGGCGCGGCGCCTACCTGGTCTACGCCGGGGCGGCCGAGACCGCCGCCCGCCTGCAGCCGCTCGACGCCGCCGAGGTCCGTCCCGGCACCGACGCCCTCGTCCGGCTGCACCTGGAGCGGCCGCTGGTGCTGGACGTGTTCGAGCCGGTGGTGCTGCGGGACAGCGGCCGCGACGAGACCGTCGGCGGCGGGCTGGTGCTCGACCCCTTCCCGCCGGCCGGAGTCCGCGGCACCGCCGGCCGGGTCCGACGCACCGAGGCGCTGGAGGCCCGCGAGGCGGTCGGGCCGGGCGGGCTGCTCGAGCGGGTGCTGGCCGAACGCGGGGTGGTCCCGCTCGCCGACCTCCCCCGCCTGGCCAGCCTCGCCCCGGAGGCCCTGACCGGCGCCCTGGCCGCCGCCGTTTCGGGGGCCATGCGCGGGGCAGAGCCCCCCGCAATCGGTTTGGGGGGCATGCGGGGGGCAGAGCCCCCCGCGGTCGTTCGGTCCCGCACCTTCGCCTGGACCGCCGACGCCTGGAAGGCCGCCCAGGCGGCAGTCCTCGACGCGGTCGACCGCCACCACCACACCGACCCGCTGGCGCCAGGCCTCCCCGCCCAGTCGGCCCGGGCCGCCGGCGGGCTGACCACCGGGGTGGAGGTGGTGGAGGCGCTGGTCGCGGACGGACGGCTGGTGGCGGACGGGCCGACCCTGCGGCGCCCAGGGCATGGGGTGGTCCTCGACCCGGCCCAGCAGGCCCTTCAGGCCCGGGTCGAGCAGGCCCTCGAGGCGGGCGGGGTCAACCTGCTTGGTGACGCCGCCCTGGCCGACCTGGGGGCCGACCGGCGGATGACCGCCGTGCTGGTCCGGCTGGGCGTGCTGGTCGCCATCACCCCAGGCAGCTACCTGGGTCGCTCGACCCTCGAGACGGCGGTGGAGACGCTGCGCCGCGCCTTCCCCGACGGCCGCCCGTTCGCGGCCACCGAGGCCAAGGAGGCCTTGCGCACCACCCGCCGGACCGCCATCCCCCTGCTCGAGCACCTGGACCGCGCCGGCGTCACCGTCCGCCTCGGCGACCTCCGCCGCCTCGCCGGCTGAGCCATGCGGTGAAGCCGCCGGTTCGGGCATGGCCGAATGGCAGCCAGTACGCCACCATGTCGCCCATGAGCACGACCGCCCCGTTGCGGGAGCGCACCGAGCAGCACGACGACGTCGCCGAACCCGACATCCCCTGGGTGGTGATCGTCTGGAACGACCCCGTCAATCTCATGTCGTACGTCGTGTTCGTGCTCCAGAAGCTGTTCGGCTACTCCAAGGAGGCGGCGACCCGGCTGATGCTGGACGTCCACCACAAGGGCAAGGCGGTGGTGTCCAGTGGACCGAGGGAGAAGGCCGAGTTCGACGTCTACCGCCTCCACGGCTACGGCCTCTGGGCGACCATGCAGAAGGACCGATAGACGGTGGCGGGGTCGTTCAAGCGGGTCGGCGACGACCGGGTGCGGGTCCGGCTCGGGCACGACGAGGTCGCCGTGTTGCGAGGCCTGCCCGACCAGCTGCGCAGCGTCCTCGCCGACGGCGGCGACGAGCCCGTCAACCAGCGGCTGTTCCCCCCGGCCTACCTGGACGTGGCCGACGTCGAGCGCGACACCGAGTACCACCGGCTCATGCACGACGACCTGGTCAAGGAGAAGCTGGCCAACCTCGACCTGGTCACCGAGAGCCTGGCCAGAGGCTCGACCAGCGTCCGGCGCTGGACGGTCGAGCTGACCGCCGGCGAGGCCGCCGCCTGGCTCGGCGTCCTCAACGACCTCCGACTGGCTCTCGGCGTCCGCCTCGACATCACCGAGGACTTCGACGGCGACGTCGACGACACCGACCCCCGCGCCCCAGCCCTCCGCCTCCTCAGCTATCTGGGCTGGCTGGAGGAGCAGCTGCTGGACGCAATGCAGGCATAGCGCCGTCCCGGTTGGTTGCGGGGAGTCCTCCCCAAGGAGCCCGACCGCCCGTGCATCGTGGCGGCGGTGGCCGACGCGACTACGGCCTGGCGGACAGGCCCGTGCAGCGCCGGAGGGACTGCCAGGAGGCGACGGCCCGGTCGGCGGCGGCACCTTCGAGGGGGATGGGGATGCCGCCGGAGATGACGGCGGGGACCCAGCGGGAGGCCCTGACGGCGCGGCCGCGCATGGTCAGCAGCAGCACCCCGCTCTGGGCGGTGAGCCCGCCGCGGGAGTAGAAGACGAAGTTGCCGAGGCCGTAGTGGACGTAGGCACCTCGCAGGTAGCCGCCGCCGAGGAGGATGTGGGCGTGGGAGCCGACGACCACGTCGGCGCCGGCCGCGACCAGCTTGGGGGCGAGCGCGCGCTGCCGGTCGATGGGACAGTTGACCAGCTCCCGGCCCCAGTGCAGGTCGACCACCACGGTGTCGGCTTCGGCCCTGGCTGCCCGGACGGCGGCCAGCAGCCGCTCCTCCTCGTAGGCCGAGGCCATGCCGGGCTTGCCGTCGCCGGCGGTCCAGGCGGCGGCGAGGTTGCTGTCCAGGACCTGGGTGGCGCCGAGCACGGCGATGCGCTGCCCCTTGACCGTGACCCGGTAGGGCCGGAAGGCCTCGTCGGCGTCGCGGCCGATGCCGATCACGGGGAGCTTGGCCCTGCTGGCCGCGGCCAGGGAGTCGCGCAGCCCGACCACGCCGAAGTCCTGGCCGTGGTTGTTGGCCATGGTGGCGACGTCGACGCCGGCCGCCTTGAGGGCGGTGAGGGCCGAGGGCGGGGCCCGGAAGGTGAACTCCTTGGCGGCAGGGGTGCCGCGCTCGGTGATGGCGGTCTCGAGATTGACCACGGCCAGGTCGGCCCGGCGGAGCACCCCGGCGACCGGGCCGAGCGCGGTGGACGGGTTGGCTGCCAGCCGGGAGCCGACCGCTCCCTCGAAGTGGACGTCGCCGCCGAAGGCCAGGGTGACCGGCTCGCCGGTCGGCTCCCTGGTGCTGCCGGCCCGCTTCGGTGAGGTGGTGGTCGTGCGCCCGGCCGTGGTCGCCGGCGCCTCGGCCAGCCTGGTCGTCTGGACAGCCTCGCCGCCGTCGTCCCGGACGCCGACGCAGGCGCTCAGCAGGAGCGCCGCCAGGACCAGAGACGCCAGGAGACGGTGGGGTGGACGGGGCACGGCGGACTCCAGGATCAGGCGCTTGGGGAAGCGCCGCCTAGGGTCGCACGCCGTGACCCGTCATGCCAGGCCCGCCCTGCGGCCGAGGCTCGGCTGCGACCGGCTCCCCGGCCGCGGCTCAGCGGCCGAGGCTCGGGTGCAGCCGGCTCGGCGGCCCGAGGGCGTCCCGCCGGGACGGCCAGGGCGGGCTGAGGAGCTGGCCCAGCACGTCGTTGGCCCTCGAGGCCACACCGGTCGGCCACAGCAGCCGACCAAGACGCCCGCGCGACCGGCGCTGGCGCCTCCGCTTCGATATCCGTACCTGCCGGAACCGCTCCGCGTCGGCGTGCAGCTCGGCGATCCGCTGGTAGCTGCGCTCCCTGTCGATGTCCCAACTCATGGCGACCTCCTCGTCTCTCAACACCAGTTAACAGTGTACAGTGGTGTTGGCTTGTTTGCAACCGCTAAACTGAGATGGCCGGTGTTGGGCCGGCGTCTGGCAAGGAGGACATTCGATGGAGACCACGGCAGGCGAGGAGACCGTCCCAAGGGAGCTCGCGGTCGTCCAGGCGCTGGTCAACACCATCGACCTCGAGGACAACGACGAGCAGCTCGGGAGCCCGGACGCCCTCCGGGACTTCCTGGTCGGCCATGGGCTGCTGGCCGGGTCGGAGCCGGTCGGAGACGACGACCTGGCCCTGGCCATCGAGCTGCGCGAGGCCCTTCGGGCGATGCTTCGGGTCAACCACGGCG
>DATHIG010000278.1:0-4823 GCA_035490035.1 Actinomycetes bacterium | reverse complement strand
CCGCGGGGGCGGCCGGGAGCAGCAGCATCCCACCAACGATCTGGTCGAGCTGGTGCAGCCGCAGCTGCAACCGGGTCGCCACCCCGAAGTTGCCGCCACCCCCACGGATGGCCCAGAACAGGTCGGGATGGGACTCGGCGTCGGTGCGCAGCAGTTGACCGTCGGCGGTCACCACCTCGGCGGCGAGCAGGTCATCGATGGTCAGTCCGTGCTTGCGGACCAGGAAGCCGACCCCACCACCAAGCGTCAGCCCGCCGATCCCGACCGACCCGGTATCCCCGAACCCGGTGGCCAGCCCGTAGGCGCTGGCCGCGGCCGTGTACTGGCCGGCGGTCAGGCCCGTCTGGGCCCAGGCGGTGCGGCGCTCGGCATCGATCTCCAAGGCGTGCATGTCCGCCAGGTCGAGCACGATCCCACCCTGGGTGGTGCTGTGCCCGGCGCTGCTGTGGCCGCCGCTGCGCACCGCCAGCTCCAGCCCGGTCGCACCAGCCAGCGAGACGACCTGGGCGACCTCGGCGGCGTCGGCGGCCCGGACGATGGCCGCTGGGCGGCGGTCGAACCCGCCGTAGAACACCGTCCGGGCCTGGTCGTAGCCGGCATCCTCAGGGGCGATCACCCGACCCTTCACGGCAGCCCGCAACTCCGGGACCGAGACGGCGGTGGGGTGAGAAGGCGACAACGGCACGAGGAGCCCCTCTTCGTCGGGTCTGCGTGAACGCCTACAGACTCGCATCCGATCCCGACACCCGCCGATCGAGGACGAGATGGCGGCCGTGACCGGATCGACTTCAAGCAGCCGTTCGGGCGAAGCCGCCCCGTTGCGGCGGCCCTCCCCTGCGACACTATGGCGTGACCGTTCGAATGGCCGAGGCAGGAGAAGGCAGCTGGCGCAGCCGCAGCGAGCCGCGGTGAGCGGACAGCCAACGGCATCCCGGCCGGGCGCCACCCGGCCTGTGCCGCCCCCGTAGGGAGGCCGCTATGTTCCTGGTCGCCGCGGTCCTGTTGAGCGCCCTGGCCGTGCCGCTGCTCGGCGGCCGCCTGGGCGCCCTTGCCGAGCTTCGTCTCCGGCGTGTCTGGGCGGTCTACGCGGCGCTGGGCCTGGCCGTGCTCGGGATCGGGCTGCCAGGGCTGCCCGACGGCCTGCGCTCAACCCTGCTGGTGGCCGCCTACCCCGTCGGGGCGGTGTTCCTGGGCGCCAACCGGCGGGTCCCGGGGATGCTGCTGGTCGCCCTCGGGGCGGCGCTCAACCTGCTCGCCATCACCGCCAACGGCGGCCGCATGCCGGCATCCCCGAGCGCCCTGGCCAGGGCCGGGCTGGCGGTGGACGAGTCAGGCTTCCAGAGCTCGGCGGCGGTCGCCGAACCGAGGCTGGCGTTCCTCGGCGACGTGTTCGCCGTTCCGGCCTCCTGGCCGCTCAGCAACGTCTTCAGCGTCGGCGACCTGCTGATCGGCGTCGGGCTGGCCTGGGGACTGCACCGGGTCTGCGGGTCGCGGCTGGCGCCGCGATGGACGCAGCCGAGCTGAGGCGAACCCTGGGGAGCTCGAGGCGCTGCGCGACCTCCGCCTGCCGCCGGCCTGAAGGCTCCTCCGGCGGCGCAGGAGCCAGGTGACGGTCAGGGCGATCAGGATGGCCAGGGCGAGCAGGAGGCCGACCCGACCGGCGAGATGGTGGATGTGGCGCCAGCCGGCGCCCGCCAGGAAGCCAAGCAGGACGTGGGCCGTGGCCCAGAGGGTTGCGGCCGTCCCGGTCCAGAGGGTGAAGGTCCGGTAGGGAAGGCGGAGCATGCCGGCAAGGCCGGGGAGGACGACCCGGGCGCCGGCGGTGCAGCGGCCGACGAACAGGGCTCGGCCGCCCCCCCGCAGGAGCAGGGACTCGACGTGGTGGAGGCGGGCCGGGCCGACGCGGCGGCCGGGAGCGGAGGCGAGCAGGCGGGGTCCCCAGCGGCGACCGATCCAGTAGCCGGCGGAGTTGCCGGCCAGGGCGCCGGCGGTCCCGACGGCCAGGGCGGCGGCCAGCGGGATGCGGTCCTGGGCGGCCAGCACGCCGCCGAGCAGCAGGACCAGCTCCCCCGGCAGCACCAGGCCGAGGAACGCCGGCGCCTCCAGGGCCGGGAGCGTGAACAGGACCGCCAGCGCCGCCCATCCCGACAGCGAGAGCAGGCCCTCGGTGATCTGCTCCATACCCACTCCCGGTCGGCGGCATCCCTGGGAAGGGTCGCGGACCGGCGGGGCGCTGACATCGGGATCGACCCTGGATCTGTCCCTGGAATCGACCGTCGCCCCTAAGGGACATCCCCGGGCCGGCCTCAGCCGGCGGTGGCCAGCAGCCAGTTGAAGGCGAAGTGGCAGGCCCCGGCCGCGACCGTGAACGCGTGCCACACCTCGTGGTAGCCGAACACGCGCGGGTTGGGGTCGGGCCGCTGGCGGATGAGCACGACTACGCCGACCGTGTAGAACAGGCCGCCGACCACCGCCAGCGCGACCGTTCCCAGGCCGAGCGTGCCGGCGAGCTGGGGAAGGATCAGGACCGACGTCCAGCCGAGCCCCAGGTACAGGATCATGCGGACCAGCCCGACGACCCCGTTCCCGGTCCGGGCCAGCACCAGGACGATGCCGGCGGCGGCGACGGTCCAGACCATGGTCAGGAAGGCCAAGCGCCAGCCCGGGCGGAGGGCGAGCAGGATCACCGGCGTGTAGCTGCCGGCGATCAGGACGTAGATCATTGCCCGGTCAAGGCGGTCCATCCACAGCCATGCCCTCGGTGACCACTGCCTCCGGTGCAGGGCCGCGCTGGTGCCGAACATGGCGGCCAGGCTGACCACATAGACGAGCGCGGCGATCCGGGCGCGGCCGGGGCTGGCCGCCAGCACCAGCGCGACCCCGGCCGGGATCGAGGCCACGAACGCGACCTGGTGCAACCGACCGCGCAGCCGCGGCTTCTCCGGGAAGCGATACGAGACGATGTGATCACGCATTCCCCTGTATTGCACTACGGCGGCAGCGCTGCGACCACCCCCCGACGCGGTAGCGTTGCGGGAAGCTCAGCGACGCCCCGGCCCTGCCCGGGGGAGCGTTCAGAACCGGGGCGCCGACAGGAAGCTACCCAGGTCGTGGCCCCGCGATGCCGCCACCGCCGCACGGTCAACAGCTGCCGGCAACGGGCGTTGGCGACCGCTCAGCTGACGACCAGACTGCCGCGCATCCCGAGGGCGGCGTGGCCGGGGATGCGGCAGTAATAGGAGTAGGTGCCGGGTCGGGCGTCGAAGGTGGCCGAGCGCAGGCGGCCGACCGGCGCCTTGAGGTCGACGTCCAGCGCGTCGATGGTCAGCGTGTGCCAGAACAGGTCGCGGTTGCGGAGCGCCACCGTGACCTTGCCCCCGCTGGCCTGCAGCGAGTCGGGCACGAAGGCCACATTGACGGTCTCGACCTCCAGCGCGCCCTCGGGGGCGACCTGGGCCTCGGCCGTGGTCATGGCCCACACCAGGCCGAGGCTGCTGAAGATGAACACCACGGCCAGCACGCCGGTCGGGCCGGCCGCGCCCCGCCCGGCCGCGCGGTCACGCAGCCGGAGGATCGCGGCCACCGCCCCGATGAACCCGGCCAGCGAGAAGGCGACCAGCGACGCGGGAATCAGCAGGTCGACCAGCCCGACCCGGTGGGTCGCGTTGCCGTTGGCCGCCGGGAACATCCACAGCTCGACGTTCACGAACAGTGCGGCCAGCACCAGCAGACCGAGCAGTCCGCTGCCGACCCGCAGGAGCCCGACGCCGATCAGCATCACCACCGCGAAGCCCAGCGCCTCGCGGTCGCCCCTGGTCAGTCCGTAGCCGAGCAACACCGCCGCGTTCAGCACCGCGGCCACGACCACCAGCCGCCGCCACCCCACCAGGTCCGAGCCGATGCGCGGTGCGGTCCTCATTCCCCTCCCACTGCTGTCCCGGCGCAGGACGGTACCCCGGGAACGGCCCGGTCAACAAGGCAAGGGCCGGGCGTGCCGGCCCGGTCTAGCGGCGGGGGCTGCGGAGCCTGGTCGAGAGTGGGCCGCGGCCGAACCCGTGGGCGAAATCGGATCCCTGCCGCAGCCACTTGCCGGTGCCCGAGCCGGGCCGGCGCTCCTCGGCCCGCTTGGCGAACTGCTCGAGCAGCCAACCGACCAGTGGTATGGCCACCATGACCACCGCGAGCTGCGCCAGCCGTCGTCTGATACGCATGGGTCCTACCTCGTGTCGGGGACGTCGATGGGCGGTTCCTGCCGCCGGATTGACCGCCGGGGCCGCCGGCCAAACCGGGTGCCCCGGCAAGGTAGCAGGATTCCCCTTCCGGTTCGGTGCCGATCCCATCTGGCCGGGGACCTTGACCGCCGCCGAAGGTCACCGGACACTGAAGCTGGCGTCCCCACGGGGGAGGGGTTGCATGACGCTCGGTGATCTCGGTGACCACGGGCGGTTCTCGGACCCGTCCCTGCTGGTCATGTCGAGCCTGGCCGACGGGCCCAAGCACGGCTACGCCATGACCAAGGACATCCAGCGGTTCGCCGGTGTGACCCTTGGCCCAGGCACCCTGTACGGGGCGCTCGCCCGGCTCCAGCACCAGGGGCTGATCGAGGCGCTGCCGGCCGACGACCGGCGCCGTCCCTACCGGCTGTCCGACCGTGGCGCAACCGTGCTCGCCGCCCAGCTCGAGAACCTGCAGCAGGTCGCCTCGACGGGCCTGCGCCGCCTGGCCGGAGAGTAGCCGGGCCGGCTCAGGGGGTGGTGGTGGTCGTCGCAGCGGTGGTCGTGGTGGTCGGCGCCGGGTTGCTTGACGAGGTGGTGGAGCCGCCG
>DATHIG010000277.1:0-6637 GCA_035490035.1 Actinomycetes bacterium | reverse complement strand
GATGACAAGCACGGTGTTGCCACCGTCGACGAGGCGATGGAGGACCTCGAGGAGCTTCTCGACGTCGGCGAAGTGGAGCCCGGTCGTCGGCTCGTCGAGGACGTACAGGGTCCGCCCGGTCGCCCGCTTGGCCAGCTCGCTGGCCAGCTTGACCCGCTGGGCCTCGCCTCCGGACAGGGTCGGCGCCGGCTGGCCGAGCTTGATGTAGCCGAGGCCGACGTCGTTCAGGGTGACCAGGTGGCGGGCGATCGGCGGGATGTTGGCGAACAGGCCGAGCGCCTCCTCGACCGACATGTCGAGCACGTCGGCGACGGTGTGGCCCTTGTAGTGAACCTCGAGGGTCTCGCGGTTGTAGCGCTTGCCCTTGCAGACCTCGCAGGGGACGTAGATGTCGGGCAGGAACTGCATGTCGATCTTGATCGTGCCGTCGCCGGCGCAGGCCTCGCAGCGGCCGCCGCGCACGTTGAACGAGAACCGGCCAGGCTGGTAGCCGCGGACCTTGGCCTCGTTGGTGGTGGCGAACAGGCGCCGGACGTGGTCGAACACACCGGTGTAGGTGGCCGGGTTGGAGCGTGGGGTGCGGCCGATCGGCGACTGGTCGACGTCGATGACCTTGTCCAGCTGGTCCGACCCGGACAGGGAGCGGTAGCGGCCCGGCGAGGTCCGCGAGCGGTACACGGCCTGCATCAGCGCCTTCAGCAGCACGTCGTTGACCAGGGTCGACTTGCCCGACCCGGACACCCCGGTGACGCAGGTGAACACCCCGAGGGGGAAGCGGACGGTGACGTCCTTGAGGTTGTGCTCGCGCACCCCGGCCAGCTCCAGCCAGCGCTCCCCCGGCCGGCGGCGGCTCGCCGGCACCGCGATGGCCCGCTTGCCGGCCATGTACTGGCCGGTCAGGGAGGCCTCGGCCCGCTCCAGGTCGGCCAGGCCGCCCTCGGCCACGATCTGGCCGCCGTGCTCGCCGGCGCCCGGGCCGATGTCGACCAGGTAGTCGGCGACGCGGATGGTGGCCTCGTCGTGCTCGACCACGATCAGGGTGTTGCCGAGGTCGCGCAGCCGGACGAGGGTCTCGATCAGCCGGTGGTTGTCACGCTGGTGCAGGCCGATGGACGGCTCGTCGAGCACGTAGAGCACACCGGTCAGCCCCGACCCGATCTGGGTGGCCAGCCGGATCCGCTGGGCCTCCCCGCCGGCCAGGGTGGCCGACGCCCGGTCGATGCTCAGGTAGTCCAGGCCGACGTCGAGCAGGAACCCGAGCCGGGCGTTGATCTCCTTGAGGACCCTGGCGGCGATGAAGGCGTCGCGGTCCGACAGCTCCAGGCCGGTGAAGAAGGCGGCCGCCTCCCCCACCGACATGGCCGCGACCTCGGCGATGTTGCGGCCGGCGATGGTCACGGCGAGGCTCTCGGGCCGCAGGCGGGTGCCCTTGCAGGTCGGGCAGGGCACCTCGCGCATGTACGACTCCACCCGCTCGCGGACGCTGTCGGACTCGGCCTCGGCGTAGCGGCGGTTCAGGTAGGGGACGACCCCCTCGAAGGTGGTGTGGTAGGCGCGGGTGCGGCCGTAGCGGTTCTTGTAGCGGACGTAGACCTGCTCGCCGGCCCCGTGGAGCACCACCCGCCGCTGCTCGTCGGTGAGCCGCTCCCATGGGCTGTCGGGGTCGAACCCCGCCGACTCGGCCACCGCGACCAGCAGGCGGTCGAAGTACTCGCTGGACCCGCGGGTGCCCTGCCAGGGCTGGATCGCCCCGCCGGTGACGGGCAGCCCAGGGTTGGGGACGACCAGCTCCGGGTCGACCTCCTGCTTGACCCCGAGGCCGGTGCAGTCGGGGCAGGCGCCGTAGGGGGCGTTGAACGAGAAGTTCCTCGGGGCCAGCTCCTCGAACGACAGGTTGTCGTACAGGCAGGCCAGGTGGGTCGAGAACGGGAGGTCCCGTCCCTCGTCGACCAGCTCGACCAGGACCAGCCCCTCGGAGAGGCCGACGGCCGTCTCCACCGAGTCGGCCAGCCGGCGCCGGGCTTTCTCGTCGGCCTCGGGGCCGCGGGCGACCAGCCGGTCGACCACGATCTCGATGTCGTGCTTGTAGGTCTTGGCCAGCCGGATCGGCTCCGACAGGTCGCGGACCTCCCCGTCGACCCTGGCCCTGGCGAAGCCCTTGGCCGAGAAGCTGCGCAGCAGCGCCTCGTACTCGCCCTTGCGGCCCCTGACCACCGGGGCCAGCAGCTGGAAGCGGGTGCCGTTGGGCAGCTCCAGGATCTGGTCGACGATCTGGTCGGGGGTCTGACGGGAGATCGGCCGGCCGCAGCTGGGGCAGTGGGGCTGGCCGATGCGGGCGTACAGCAGCCGCAGGTAGTCGTAGACCTCGGTGATGGTGCCGACGGTGGAGCGGGGATTCTTGGAGGTCGACTTCTGGTCGATGGAGATGGCCGGCGAAAGGCCCTCGATGAAGTCGACGTCGGGCTTCTCCATCAGGCCGAGGAACTGGCGGGCGTAGGCCGACAGCGACTCGACATAGCGGCGCTGGCCCTCGGCGTAGATGGTGTCGAAGGCAAGCGAGGACTTGCCCGACCCGGACAGCCCCGTGAACACGATCAGGGCGTTGCGGGGCAGGTCGAGGTGGACGTTCTTGAGGTTGTGCTCGCGTGCGCCCCGGATGACGAGGCGGTCGGTGACGCTCAGGTTCCCTTCCTCGGTTCGGGGGGAAGCTCGACATCGGCCCCCACATTGTATGGACGCCTGTGACAACAATGTCCTTCGCCCATCCGACATTCCACAGGAGGCGCCGATGGCCGAGTTCGACCCAGCCCACGTCGAGCGGTTCGGGCAGCCGCACCGCTACCCCGGCGGCCCGCTCGAGGTGACCAAGCTCCACGTCGGGCCCTACGAGAACAACGCCTACCTGCTGCGCGACCCGGAGACCAACGACGCCCTGCTGGTCGACGCGGCCAACGAGGCCGAGCGGCTGCTGGAGCTGCTGCGCGGGGCCAGCCTGGTCGGGATCGTCACCACCCACCGCCACCCCGACCACATCCAGGCCCTGGCCGCGGTGCTCAAGGCCAACGACGTCTGGAACGGCGCCCACCCGGCCGACGCCGACGCCATCGCCGACCAGGTCGGTGTCACCCCCGACCGGGTGCTGGAGCACGGCGACGCCGTGACCGTCGGCCGCCATGCGATCACCGTGCTGCACACCCCCGGCCACACCGAGGGCAGCATCTCCTTCAAGCTGCCGTCCAGCCAGGTCCTGACCGGCGATGCCCTGTTCCCTGGTGGGGTCGGCAAGACCGACGGCCCCGACGCCTTCGCCGAGGCGATCCGGTCGGCCGAGCGGCACCTGCTGTCGCAGCCCGGCCAGACCCGCATCTCCCCCGGCCACGGTGACGACAGCCTGGTCGAGCGGGAGCTCCCCCAGCTCGACCAGTGGAAGGCGAGGGGCTGGTGAGGGCTCGCCGGGGCCTCAGGGCCGCCGCCGTCGCGCTGGTGCTGGCCGTGCCCGCCCTGGCCGGCTGCGAGGCCGCCCAGCAGGCTCAGGAGGTCGGCCAAGGGGTCGACCGGACGCGCGACTGCGCCGCGCTGATCGGGGAGCTGGCCGGGGTCGACTGGCGCGACGTGCGCAACGCCCCCGCCGAGGCCGAGCAGGCCGCCCAGCGGCTCGACCAGCGGCTCCGCGAGGTCGACGACGCCGACGTCAAGCAGGCCGGCGAGGCCCTGCGGGACCGGGTCCGGAGCCTGGCCGAGGTGGCCGGCTCGGCCGACACCGCCGACGCCCAGAAGGCCCTCGCCGACGTCGAGTCGGCGGCCCGGCGGCTGGCCAGCACCTGCGACGTCAACGTCGACCAGGTCGGCGGCTGACCCGCCGGATCAGCCGTCGTGGGCTAGAGCCCGCGCAGGAACCGGGCGGCGACCGGGGCCGCGACCCTGCCTCCGACGCCGCCGTCCTCGACCACCACGGAGAACGCGAGGTCGCCGCGGAAGCCGATGAACCAGGCGTGGGTGGGCAGGGGGCTGCCGGTGCCGAACTCGGCCGTGCCGGTCTTGCCGCCGACCTTGCCGGGCAGCTTGGCCGGGGCGGCGGTCCCTTCGGTGACGACCTGGCGCATCAGGGTGCGCAGGGTGCCGGCAACCTGGCGGTCCAGCGGGTCGGGCGACTCCCCGCCCCCGCCCTCGGTCTCGGCGCCGGCGGTGACCAGCCGGGGCTGGCGCCAGCGGCCCTGGACCACCGTGGCCGCGACCATGGCCATCTGCAGGGGACTGGCCGTCACCCGGCCCTGCCCGAACGCCTCGGCGGCCAGGTCGGCCTGGTCCGATGGCGGCGGCACCCGGCTGGTCACCGCTGCGATGCCTGGGGCCGGCTCGACCCCGAAGCCGAAGCGGCCGGCCGCCGCGACCAGCTCGTCGCCGTCCAGGCGCTTGGTGGCCTGCTGGACGAAGGCGGTGTTGCAGGAGTGGGCGAAGGCGCTGGAGAACGGGATCCGGCCGAGCACCTCGTCCTCGAAGTTGCCGAACCTGCGACCACCGATGCTCACCTCCTTGGGGCAGTCGACCGGGTCGGCCGGGCGCAGCCCGCTGGACAGCAGCGCCCCGGCGGTGACGACCTTGAAGGTCGAACCGGGCGGGTAGCGGCCCAGCAGCGCCCGGTTGTAGCCGTTGAACGGGAGGTTGACCACCGCCAGGAGCTCCCCGCTGGACGGCTTCACGGCGACCAGGGCGGCCGGCTTGCCCACCGGCGCCAGGGCCAGCTCGCCGGCCCGCTGCAGCTGGGGATCGAGGGTGGTCTGGAGCGGCTTGCCGTCCTCCCCGGCGAACCGGTGCAGGACCTTGGCCTCGGCGCCGTCCTTGTCGACCAGGCGGACCTCGCCGGACGGGGAGCCGGCGAGCTGGCGCTCGAACGCCGCCTCGAGGCCGTTGCCGTGACCGGTGACGTCGCCGGTCTGGTAGGGGGCGCCGAGCCGTTTGAGGTCGTCGGCGGTCACCGGATCGACCGAGCCGACCAGCATCCGCGCCGATGCCGGGCCGTTGGTCTCCCGGCCGACCCCGTTCTGGAACGACAGGCCCGGCACCGGGTGGATGAACTCCCTGATCGACCGGTAGTCCGCCTCGGCAAGGACGGCCACCGGCACCAGCTGGTCCGGCCGGCGCTCGGCGTCGGCCAGGACCTTGCGCGCCTGGTCGCGGGAGACACCAACGTAGGTCACCAGCGCCTTGGCGACCGCGGCCGGGCTCTTGACCCGCTCGCCGACCAGGCTGACCGCCACCACCGGCCCGGGCCCGGCCAGCTCCGAGCCGTCGGCGGCCAGGATCGGCGCCCGTTCCGGCCAGCTGCGGGTGCGCTGGAAGCGCAGGCCGGGGGCCAGGTCGGGATGCAGGGTGGCCGGCGACCAGTCGACCCGCCAGCGGTCGTCGCGCCTGACCAGGCGCAACACCCCCTGGTACGGCCACTCGCCGAGCGCCCGAAGCTGCAGCCGGGCCTGGAACGGGACCTCGGCCCGGTCGTCGGTGACGGTTGCCGGCCCCGGCGTGAAGCTGGCCTCGGTGGCCCGCACGTTCTCCAGCATGTCGGTGTGCCTGGCCGCGAAGTCGGCCGGCGGGGCGGCCACCTGGGCCTGCATGGCCGGCCAGTCCTTGCGTCCCCAGGCCTCCAGGTAGGCGGCGGCGACCGGTTCCGGCCTGGCCCGGGGCCGCAGCAGCCACCAGGCTCCCCCGCCCGCCGCGGCCAGCACGACCACGGCCACGACGGCGACGATCACCCACCGGCGCACGACAACCTCCCAGTGTTCCGGACGAACGCGAAGTCTAGTCCACCGGGGAGCCCGGGGGTTCCCCGGACCCCGGGGGGTCAGACCCGGTCAGCCCACCCCGGCCTCGGCCATGCCACGGAGCTCGCGGCGCAGGTCGGCGACCTCGTCGCGGAGGCGGGCCGCGTACTCGAAGCGGAGGTCCTTGGCCGCCTCGTGCATCTCTTCCTCCAACGAGACGATCAGGCGCTGCAGGTCGGCCCTTGGCATGCCGCTGACGGCGGGCTCGCCGCCGCGGCGGCTGGCCCGGCCCCTGGCCGGGGTGGGGGCGCGGCCCTTGCGGGCCCGGCCGCCGATGGCGGTGCCCTCTTCCTCGCCCCGCAGCGCCTGGATGATGTCGGTGACCCGCCGGCGGATGGTCTGGGGGTCGATGCCGTTGGCCGCGTTGTAGTCCAGCTGCAGCTTGCGGCGGCGGTTGGTCTCCTCGATGGCCCGCCGCATCGACGGGGTGACCTGGTCGGCGTACATGATCACCTGGCCGTCGACGTTGCGGGCGGCCCGGCCGATGGTCTGGACCAGGGAGGTCTCCGAGCGCAGGAAGCCCTCCTTGTCGGCGTCCAGGATCGCCACCAGCGTCACCTCGGGCAGGTCGAGGCCCTCGCGCAGCAGGTTGATCCCGACCAGGGTGTCGAACTCGCCCAGGCGCAGGTCGCGCAGGATCTCGATGCGCTGCACGGTGTCGATCTCCGAGTGCAGGTAGCGGACCCGCAGGCCTTGCTCGTGCATGTACTCGGTGAGGTCCTCGGCCATCTTTTTGGTCAGCACCGTGATCAGCGCCCGGTAGCCCTGCTTGGCCACTTCGCGGCACTGGTCGATCACGTCGTCCACCTGGCTGAAGC
>DATHIG010000276.1:0-4393 GCA_035490035.1 Actinomycetes bacterium | reverse complement strand
AGCCGACCTACAACGTGCTCAAGACCTGGGCCTTCGACGACTGGGGCTTATACGGCCGGGGGGACGAGCTGCTGACCCGGGCGCTGGCCCGCCATCCCCGGGTGGGGCGGGTGTTCCACGTCCAGCCGCCGATCGACCCGGCCGAGCTGGGCAGCCGCTTCCGCGACCCCCGCTGGGAGCAGGACATGGAGGGGCAGCTGCGCCGGCTCAAGGGGGTGGAGGACGACGGCGTGTACCTGTTCGCCCCGACCAGCCTGGCCGGCCGGCGCGAGGCGGCCCTTGACGCGACCGTGGCCATGCTGGAGCGGGAGCAGGCGTTCGCCCAGCCGCTGGTGATGCTGCACGGGCTTGTCCATCCGTTCGCTGGTGACCTGGCCAGCCGGCTGGGCGGCCGGGGCGTGGTCAGGGTGGCCATGGTCCGCCGCGACGCCCGCGCCCCCTACTCGGTCGACGCCGACGAACGGCAGGCGCTGGACGACGTCTACCGGGCCCAGCTCTCCGGGGCCGACCTGGTCTGGGCCGGCACCCGCGAGCTGCGTGAGGAGTTCGCGACCCTCAACCCGCGGACCGTGCGCCACCCGGTCGGGGCCGACCAGGGGCTCTCCGGCGGTGAACCGGCGGCCGAGCTGGCCGGCCTGCCCCGACCGCTGATCATCTACGCCGGCTCGATGCGGGCCTACCTGAACGTCGGGCTGATCCGGGGGACCGCCGACCGGCTGCGGGAGGCCAGCTTCGTGTTCGTCGGCCCGGCCGCCGACTTCCTCACCCCGCTGGTCTCCGGGCTGCGCAACGTGCACGTGATCGGACCGAGGCCCTACCGCATGCTGCCCGACTACCTGGCCGCCGCCGACGTCGCCATCGCCCCCCACCAGGTCGCCCCGGCCACCCGGGCGGTCGTGCCCGAGAAGCTGTTCGGCTACCTGGCCGCCGGGCTGCCGGTGGTCACCACCGAGATCGCGGGCGCGGAGGAGCTGCGCCGGCTGGTCTGGATCGCCAGGGACCCCTCCGAGTTCGCCCGGGCCATCCAGGGCGCCCTCAAGCGCGACCGGGAGCGGCGGCGAACCCTGCGCCAGGCCGCGGTCGCCCCGCTGTCCTGGGATGCGATCGCCGCCCACACGGTGGCCACCGTCGACGCGCTCCGGTCGGGCGCCGAGCTGCCCGCGGCCCCCGAGCTGAAGCTGCCGGCCATCCCCGGCTTCCTGGCCCGCTGAAGCCGAGGCGCCGCCGAGGGCCCCGCAACCCTCGCGGCACCGGCTCAACCGGGGCGGAGGTGGCATGCTGGACCCACGCGACCAAGGAGCCAACGTTGCCCGACGACCGGCCGTCCGACCGCCCGGAATGGATCACCCGCCAGTCCACCACCCCGACGTACTGCTACCGCCACCCGGACCGTCCGACCGGGCTGCGCTGCTCGCGGTGCGACCGGCCGATCTGCGGCGAGTGCGCCAACCCGGCCCCGGTGGGACAGCTCTGCCCGGACGACGCGCGCGCCAAGGTGCGGGTCCGCGGCCTGCCAGGCGGGGAGCGGCCGGTGGCCACCCTGACCCTGCTCGTCCTGAACACCGTCATGCTGGTGGCCGCGGCGGCGCTCAGCGGCAGCGCGTTCGGCCTGCTGGACCCCACCGCGCCCGCACTGTGCCGGCTGGGGGCGCTGAACGCGTCCGCCATCGCCGAGTCGGGGCAGTGGTGGCGCCTGCTGACGGTGATGGTGCTGCACGGCGGGCTGCTCCACTGGGCGTTCAACAGCTGGGCCCTCTGGGCGTTCGGGCCGACCCTCGAGGGGCTGCTGGGCCGGGCCCGGTTCGTCGCCCTCTACGTCGGCTCCGGCCTGGTCGGGGCCGGGGCCAGCTTCGCCTTCAACCAGACGACCCTTGGGGTGGGCGCCTCGGGAGCGATCTTCGGCCTGCTCGGGGCGCTGGTCGCCTACTTCTTCCGGCGCCGCCAGGCCGGCGGCTCGGTGCCGCTCCAGAACCTGCTGCTGGTCCTGCTGCTCAACCTGTTCATCGCCTCCCGCAACCCCAGCATCGACAACCTGGCCCACATCGGGGGCTTCCTGGCCGGCGTGGCCGCGATGGGGTTGTTCGACGCTGCCGGGCCCCGCAACCGCACCTGGCAGTCGGCCGCGCTGGCGCTGCCGTTCCTGGCCGGGATCGCGCTGGCCGTGCTCGGGGTGGCCAACTACCCGCCGGGCAGCGGCCTCACCTGCGTGGGGGTCTGAGCGAGCCGTCGCCGGCGTCGACCGGCTCCTGGTCGGACCTGGTGCGGAGGTACAGGGCGTTGCTCGCCCCGATCAGGTAGGGGTCGACCAGGGCGAGCAGGATCGACAGGCTAGCCATCAACGTGAAGTTGAGGACGAGACTTGTCAACACCAGCCCGCTGGCCTGGAGCAGCCCGATCAGCAGGCAGATCGGGAAGTGGGCGGCCGCCACCCGGTGCGAGACGGCCGCCGCCTGCCGCACCTTCCGCTCGCCGCCGAGCACCACCCGCTGGGTGAGCACGGCCAGGAAGGCGAACGCGAAGCCGAACAGCGGCCACAGGCCGACCGCCAGCTTGGTCTGCTCGGCCTCCGGCAGCGGCTCGGAATCGCGGGAGCCGAACAGCAGCAGCCCGACCATCAGGGCCAGCAGCAGGTAGCCGGCCCGCAGCAGCCCGGCCCGGACGCCGGGGCCGATGCAGCGGCGCATGGTGGCAAACGCGGCCGCGGCCGTGGTCGGCACCGGGTCGAGCGCGCCGGCCAGCCAGGCGACCAGGAACAGCTCGAGCAGCAGCCCGGCCGCCAGCAGGACGATCGCCAGCGGCACCGCGACCAGCGGGTCGTTCGGCTGCAGGAACACGGGCAGGCCGCCGACCACCACCGTCACCAGGGCGGCAAGCGGCCGGCGCCGGTACTGGCGCCAGGCGTCGCGCACGATTGCGGCGAACACGGGCTCCTCGTCGGGCTGGCGGGATGGTTGGCGAGCCTATCCTACGGGTGGACCTCCCTGGACAGGAGCATGATCGCCATGACCCGAGCCGCCGAGACGCCGCGCCTGACCACCCTCTCGCACGGGGCGGGCTGCGCCTGCAAGCTCCCCCTGGCCACCCTCGAGCAGCTCATGGCCATGGTCGGCCAGGGGCTCACGCCCAGCGGCGGCGACCTGCTGGTCGGCGCGGCCGACGGCGACGACGCGGCCGTGCTGCGGCTGGACGACCAGCGGGCGCTGGTGCTCACCACCGACTTCTTCACCCCGATCGTCGACGACGCCCGCGACTGGGGGCGGATCGCGGCCGCCAACGCCCTCTCCGACGTGTACGCGATGGGCGGCAGCCCGCTGATCGCGCTCAACCTCACCGCCTGGCCGGCCGCCGACCTGCCCATCGAGCTGCTGGCCGAGGTGCTCCGGGGCGCCGCCGAGGTGGCCGCCCAGGCCGGCTGCCCGGTGGTCGGCGGCCACTCGATCGACGACCCCGAGCCCAAGTACGGCCTGGCCGTTGTCGGCCTGGCCGACCCGGACCGGCTGCTGACCATCGCCCGCGCCCGGCCGGGGGACCGGCTGGTGCTGACCAAGCCGCTCGGCACCGGCGTGGTCGCCACCGCGGTCAAGCGCGGCGACCCCGACCCGGCGGTGGTGGCGGCCGCGGTCGCGGCCATGACCACCCTGAACCGGGACGCCTCGCAGGCCGCCCTTGCCGCCGGGGTGGTGGCCGCCACCGACGTGACCGGCTTCGGGCTGCTCGGTCACCTGCACCGGATGCTGCGGGCCAGCGGGGTCGCCGGCGAGGTCGATGCGGCCAGGGTGCCGTTCCTGCCGGGTGCCGCGGAACTGGCCGCCGCCGGGTTCGTCTCCGGCGGCACCCGCAGCAACCAGGCCTACCTGCGCGACCACGTCGACCTGGAGCCAGGCCTGCCGCCGGTGGTGGCGACCCTGCTCCACGACGCCCAGACCTCCGGTGGCCTGCTGCTCTGCGTGCCCCCGGAGCGGCTGCCCGGCCTGGTCGCCGACCTCCGCGCCCGGGGCAACGAGCCGTCGGTGATCGGCCGGGTACTGGCCGGGGCAGGCTCCGGCTCGCCGAGCCTGCGCCCAGGGCGCATCGGGGTCCGGCGGATGCCGCCCGGATCGGCGGCCGATGGTCGGGTGCCTGGCCCGATGCTACGCTCGTGAGCAGGAGTTCCCGTTGGCGGGAACAGGGGCCGCCGCGGGGGCGTTTCGCCCTGAGACGGGGCGACCGGGACGGGACGGCGATGCTGCAGATCGACAACGGCCACTACCAGGCGCTGGTGGCCCACGCCAGGGGCGAGTACCCCAATGAGGCCTGCGCGCTGCTGGCCGGGCGCGACGGGGCCGCGGAACGGGTCTACGCCCTGCCCAACGCCGAGGCGAGCCCGACCTTCTATGTTGTCGAGCCCAAGGCC
>DATHIG010000275.1:0-2720 GCA_035490035.1 Actinomycetes bacterium | reverse complement strand
AGGCCTGGAGCCGGTAGGGCCCGGGCGGTCCGCGGCGGATCGCCCGGTCCAGCAGCTCGATCCCCTCGCCGATCTTTGACCGGTCCCAGCGTCCCCTGTCCTGCTCGTCGAGCAGCACCAGCTCACCGGCCGGGCCGACCCGCGTCTGGAGGCGGGCCTCGTGCAGCAGCATCAGCGCCAGCAGCCCGAGCGCCTCCCCCTCGTCAGGCATCAGCTCGACCAGCACCTGCCCGAGCCGCACCGCCTCGCCGCAGAGCTCCCGCCTGACCAGGGCGTCGCCGGCGCTGGCGGTGTAGCCCTCGTTGAAGATCAGGTAGAGGACGGCCAGCACCGAGCCGAGCCGCTCGGGCAGCAGGTGGTCGGGCGGCACCCGGTAGGGGATGGCGGCATCGCGGATCTTGCGCTTGGCCCTGACCAGCCGCTGGGCCATGGTCGCCTCCGGGACGACGAAGGCGCGGGCGATCTCGGGCGTGGTCAGGCCCCCGAGGGTGCGGAGGGTGAGGGCGACCCGCGCCTCTGGCGACAGCGCCGGATGGCAGCAGGTGAAGATCAGGCGCAGCCGATCGTCGGAAATGGTGTGCATCTGGGTGTCCTGGTCGCGGGCCGCCTCCAGCCGCGCCAGGGTGGCCCTGCGCAGGGCCAGCCCGCGCTCGCGGCGGAGCCGGTCGATGGCCTTGTTGCGGGCGGTGGTGGTGATCCAGGCCCCTGGCCGTTCGGGGACGCCCGCGGTTCCCCAGCGTTCCATGGCGACCAGGAACGCCTCCTGGACCGCCTCCTCGGCAAGGTCGAAGTCGCCGAGGACCCGGATCAGGGTGGCCACAGCCTGCCCGGACTCCTCCCGGAACACCCGCTCGACCAGCTCGCGGGTCGCGTCGGCCACCCTCACCCCCCGGGTCTCAGGACGGCATGTCCGTGTCCAGCACGGGCCGGACCTCGATCGAGCCGCTGCGGGCGTCGGGGATCTTGGCCGCGACCTCGATCGCCTCGTCGAGGTCCTTGCACTCGACGATGTAGAAGCCGCCGAGCTGCTCCTTGGTCTCGGCGAACGGCCCGTCGGTGGTCACCGTCTCGCCGTTCTTGACCCGCACGGTGGTGGCGGTGCTGGTCGGCTGCAGGGCCTCGCCGGCCTGCTGCATGCCGCGGTCGACGATGTCCTTGGTGAAGGCCATGTACCCCTGGAACTGGGCCTGCGACTGCTCCTCGGTCTGGGTGGCCCAGTCCTGCTCGTTGGCGTAGATCAGCAGCGCGTAGCGCATGCTCCCTCCCTTGGGATCCGGGGCGGCGCCTGGAGCCGCCCTCTATGCAACCGACGAACGGGCCCGATCGGGATCGACACCCTGTGAGGATTTGCTACCGGTAGTTCGTGAAGCGCAGCGGCAGGCCCTCGTCGCGCTCCTTGAGCAGGGCGATCGCCTGCTGCAGGTCGTTCTTGCTCTTGCCGGTGACCCGCAGCTGGTCGCCCTGGACCTGGGCCTGCACCTTGAGACCGGACTGCCGGATGGTCTTGGCCAGTGCCTTGGCCTTGTCCTCTGGGATGCCCTGGAGGAACGAGCACTCCACCCGGTAGGTGCCGCCGCCGGCCGGCCGCGGCTCCGAGGCGGTCAGGGCCTTCAGCGAAACCGACCGCTTCGCCAGCTTCTCCTTGAACACGTCGAGGGCGGCCAGCGCCCGCTGGTCGGTCTTGGAGACGATCACCACCTGCTCGCCCGCCCAGGCGAGCGAGGTGCCGGTGTTCTTGAAGTCGAAGCGCTGCGTCAGCTCCTTTCTTGCCTGGTTGACCGCGTTGTCGACCTCCTGCTGGTCGACTTTGGCGACGACGTCGAACGAGGAGTCGGCCATGGCATTCCTCCTTTCCTGAGGGCCCCCGCGGACGCTAGCAGACCGGCCGGGTGCACGGTGGGCCGGGGAACCAACCACTGAGGGCGGTTGAAGGTTGACGAGGCCGGGTAGCCACTCCTATCGGGCACCAAAGGGAGGAAATGTGGGGTTCTCGCGACAGTTCACCGGCGGCTTCGAGGACATCGCCGACGCCCGGCGGTTCGTGGCGGCCGCACTGCTCCGCGACACCGAGCTCTACGAGGCGGCCACACTGCTGGTCGACGAGGCCATCACCAACCCGCTGCTGCACTCCGAGGCCTGCGAGACCGCCCGCGCCTTCCAGGTGACCGTGGCCTTCCGGCCCGACCTGCTCCATGTCGAGGTCCACGACGGCGGGGCGCCCCATCCGCTCGACCGCGAGGCGGATCGGCCGGTCTCGGTGGCCGGGCGCAGCCTCGAGCTGTTCGACGCCCTCGCCGTCGACTGGGACTCTGCTCCCGAGCCGGGTCGCCCCGGCCACGTGGTCTGGTTCGAGCTGCAGGCGTGACGGAGCCGGTTGTGGGCCGGCCGCGGTCGCCGGTATCATCCGCCCTCGGTCAGGCAGGGTGCCCGAGCGGCCAAAGGGAGCGGTCTGTAAAATCGCCGGCATTGCCTACACAGGTTCGAATCCTGTCCCTGCCACACTGCCCCTGACCAGCAACAATGGTCCAGCTACCGCAAGGTCAGCCGCGCCGGCGTCGCGGCGACCTGCTGACCGATCTGTCCGAGCTCAAAGTGGCCGCCGAGTACCTGTGGCCGGGGCGTGACCGTTGCGGTGTCCCGGCCGGACGCGCTCGCCGCGGGCGTAGCGATCACGGCCGAGGAACTGGGTGACTTCTGCTTCCAGCGCGGCCTGCAGCAGC
>DATHIG010000274.1:0-6337 GCA_035490035.1 Actinomycetes bacterium | reverse complement strand
CTGGCCGACGCGCTGGCCCTGCCGGCCGGCTACCGGCCGCTCGGCCTGGTCGCGGCCGGCCGCCCCGACCAGAAGTAACGTTTTCGTCACGTCCTGGCATTTCGCCGTTTTCACGCCGCTGGCACGCTGGGACCGATGCTGCCGGACGACGACTTCACCCTCGGGGTCGAGGAGGAATACCTCCTGGTCGACCCGGACTCCCGCGAGCTGGTCCCGGCCAGCCGGGCGGTGCTCGCCCACAGCCAGCCGGCCCTTGGCGAGCTGGCCGTCCAGCATGAGCTGTACCTGGCCCAGGTCGAGATCGGCACCCCGGTGTGCCGGACGCTGGACGAGCTGCGGGCCAGCCTGACCGACCTGCGACGCCAGCTGGCCGCCGCGGCGCAAGCCAGCGGCTGCCGGATCGCCGCCGCCGGCACCCACCCGTTCTCCCGCTGGGAGGCCCAGCAGGTCACCCCGCGCCGCCGCTACCAGGAGTTCGTGGCCGACTACCAGCAGATCGCCCGCGAACAGGTCATGTGCGGCTGCCACGTCCACGTCGGCATCGGCGACCCGGACGCGGCCATCCAGACCATGAACCGCGTGCAGGCGTGGCTGGCGCCGCTGCTCGCCCTGGCCGGCAACTCGCCGTTCTGGCTGGGGGCCGACACCGGCTACGCCAGCTACCGGACCCAGCTGTGGCGCCGCTGGCCGACCGCCGAGTCGGCCGGCGCGTTCGCGTCACGGGCCGACTACGACGCCCTGGTGGCCAGCCTGGTCAAGGTCGGCGCCATCCAGGACGCCACCCACGTCTGGTGGGACGTGCGCCCCTCGGCCAGGTACCCGACGATCGAGTTCCGGGTCAGTGACGTGGCCACCACCGTCGACGAAGCGGTCATGGTGGCCGGGCTGGCCCGGGCCCTGGCCCGCACCTGCCACGCCGAGGCGCTGCAGGGCGAGCAGGCGTCGGTCCCTCGCCCCGAGCTGCTGCGGGCGGCGCGCTGGCGGGCGGCCCGCTACGGCGTTGGCGGCGAGCTGGTCGACGCGACCACCCAGCAGCTGGTCCCGGCGCCCCTGCTGGTCGAGCGCCTGCTCACCTACCTGCGGCCGGACCTGGAGCAGCACAAGGAATGGGCCGAGGTGGCCGACCTGGTCGACGCCACCATGGCCCGCGGCCCGGGCGCCGACCGCCAGCGGGCCGCCTACCACCGCGCCGGCCGGTTCGAGGACGTGGTGGACCAGGTGGTGGCCGAGACCGCCGCCGCCTGACGCCTGACGCCGGGCCGGGCCGAGCGCCGCCGGCCCAGGCTCCATAGAATCGTTGGAGACGCTCCACCCCGCACCCGGAGACGACCAATGGCCGACACCCGCAAGCCCAAGCCGAAGCCCGGCGCGACCGGCAAGAACCAACCCGGCCGAGGTGCCGGCACGGCCGCCAAGGCCCGCCCGCAGGCCGGCCGCGGCGCGGCGGCCGGCGGCAAGGGCCGGCCGGCCGACAAGGGCAAGCTGGCCAAGGGGGCCGCGGCCCGCCGGCTGGAGGCCCAGCGGCGCCGGCGGCGGACACTGGTCTGGAGCACGGTCGCCGTGGTCGCGCTGGTCGCGCTGGTCGCCCTGATCGTGTTCCAGGGCCGCGACGAGCCGTCGGCGGGGGCCACCCGGCCGGTGACCCCGGCGGCGCTGGAAGCCGGCCGCGCGGCCGCCGGCTCCACCGGCGTGAGGACGTTCGCCGAGGCGGGCAGGGACCACATCGGCAACAACGAGCAACCCGACAACTGGAACTCCAACCCGCCCACCTCAGGAGACCACCTGGCCACCCCGCTCGGCGCCGGCGTCTACGACAGCGAGCAGGACATGCGGGCGCTGGTGCACAACCTGGAGCACGGCTACGTGGTCATCCTCTACAAGGGCATCCCCCAGGACCAGCAGGACCAGCTGCGCGAGTTCGCGCGCGAGCGCTCGGGGTCCAAGCTGGTGCTGGCCCCCTACTCCGGTCTCGAGCAGGACGGGGTGGCCCTGGCCGCCTGGCGCAACCTCGAGGTCCTGCAACGGGTCAACCTCGACGTGGTCCAGGCGTTCGTCAACGACTACATGCTCCCCGACGCCACCAAGTCGACCGCCCCCGAGCCCTTCGCGGCCTAGACGCCGGCTGCAGCGATACGTGGGCACCCCGGCCGAGATGTTGGGGGGCCTCGGGGGGGAGGACTCCCCCCCGAATGGACCAGGGACTGCGGTGGAGCATCAGAAGCGGATCGCTCCCAGGGTCAGCCTGACGTTCGGGGCGACGCGGACGCCGCCGGCCAGGATGTTGCCGGCTTCGATCTCGACGTGGTCGCCGACCACGGCGCCGTCGCGGACCACCGCGCCGTCGCCGACGACCACGCCGCGGCCGATGATCGAGTCGGAGACCTTGGCCCCCCGCTCGATCCGGGCGCCCTCCAGCAGCACCGAGCGCTCCAGGCGGGCCCCGCCGGCAACCAGCGTGTTGGGCCCGAGCACGGTTGGCCCGAACACCCGTCCCTCGTGCTCGACGGTCGCGCCCTGCCCGACCAGGATGGGGCCGCGGAGCACGGCGCCCTCGTCGACCCGGGTGTCGTCGGCAAACCACTGGCTGCGGCCGCGCTCGGTGGCGTTGATGGGCAGGTGCAGGCGACCCTCGAGCAGGTCGAACTGGGCGGCCAGATAGGCGATCGGGGTGCCGAGGTCGCGCCAGTAGCCGTGCAGCTCGTAGCCGTACACGGGCGCGCCCGAGGCCAGCAGCGACGGGAACAGGTTGCGCTCGAACGACGACGGCTGGCCGGCCGGAACGTGGTCCAGCACCGACGGTTCGAGCACGTAGACGCCGGCGTTGATCAGGTCGGTGACCCAGGAGTCCTCGAGGTCGCCCGGCTTCTCCAGGAAGGCGGTGACGCGGTCGTCGGCGTCCACCGGGACCAGGCCGAACGCGCTCGGGTCGGGCACCCGGACCAGGGCGAGGGTGGCGGCGGCCTGGCGCTCGCGATGGAGCGCGACCAGGCGCTGGAAGTCGATGTCGACGAGCACGTCGCCGTTCAGCACCAGGAAGGTGTCGTCCAGCAGGTGGGCCAGGCGCTTGACCGCCCCCGAGGTGCCCATGGGGGTGTCCTCGGAGGACAGCACCACCTCGACCCCGGCCTTGCGGGCCTCGGGCAGGAGCTGGTCGAAGGCCTCCGGCAGGTACATGGTCGACAGCACGACCTCGGTGAAGCCGCCGGCGGCCAGCTGGCGCAGGGTGTGCAGCAGGAACGGCTCGTTGGCGAACGGGATCAGCGGCTTGGGCCGGGTGCTGGTCAGCGGGCGCAGGCGGGTGCCGAAGCCTCCGGCGAGAATGACGGCTTGCACGTGGGCGGTCTCCTGACGCGACGGGAGCGGGCCGGAACAGCCGGCCAGGGTGACGCGCAGTCTACGGCGAGGGCGTGGTTGTCCGGAAGGCCGCCCGGCCCCGACGCCGGCGCCACCACCACAGCCCGGCCAGGCCAAGGACGGTGAGGGAGCTCACCACCAGGCCGGCCTGCAGGGCCCGGTCCTGGTAGGTGAAGACGACCCGGTGGCTGCCGGCGGGGACCCGCACCCCGCGGAAGGCGTGGTCGACGCGGAGCAGCTCGGCCGGCCGGCCGTCGACCTCGACCCGCCACTGGGGGTACCAGGGGTCGCCGAGCACCAGCAGCCCGTCCGTGTCGGTCCGCACCGACACCTCGACCCGGGTCTGCTCGCGCGCCTCGACCCGGACCTCGGCCGGACGGGCCGGGCGGGCCAGCCCGGACAGCGGCTGCTCGACCATCGCCCGCTCCCCCAGCGGATAGCCGGCCTCGAGCCTGGCCACCCGCTCCCCGGGGTCGGGGACCACGTCGACCTGGTGGTGCAGGCGGGCCAGGGGCGGCGCGGTCCGCTCCCAGAGCAGGAAGAACGCCTCGCGCTGGACGACCCGGAAGCCGTGCTCCTCCATCACCTTGATCTCCGGCGGGGGCAGCCCGTTGGTGACGAACCAGCGCACCGCCAGCAGGTCCAGCGCCGGCCAGCCCCATTTGGACGGGGCCTGGGTGGTGACCCCGGCGGTCAGGCGGCCCTCGGGGTTGACCGCGGCGGCGAAGAACTCCTGATAGGTGCGGAGCGGCATCAGCCCCCCGTCGCGCCCGGAGATGGTCTCGGCCCCGGTCGCGTACTCCCAGGCCGGCCGGGCGGCCAGCCGCCGCGGCCAGGCTTCCCGGTAGTAGCGGCGCATGCGGGCGGTGTAGCCCGCCGGGGCGGCGACCGAGCGGCGCTCGGCGGCGGTGGTCGGCCGGTCCCAGGCGACCGAGACGTAGCGGCCGCGGTCGCGTCCCAGCCGCTCCATGACCGGCCCGGGGTCGTCGTAGGCGGCGTTGGGGACGAGCTGGTGGTACTCGGCCGCCGGCCGGGCCTGCTGCAGCTCGACCGCGGTGACTCCCAGCAGCAGCAGCGCCACCAGCACCCTTGGCACGAACCGGACGCCGGCCGCGACCCAGGCGACCGCCCCGGCGGCGGCGGCAAGGGCCCACCACCGGCGGCTGTCGAGCCAGTAGCTGTGCCCCCCGACGACCAGGGCGAAGCCGAGCACCAGCCCGACCACGGCCAGCCCGCCCAGCGCCTGGCGGGCCCGGGCGGGCAGCCGCCCGACGTCGCGGTGCAGCAGCACGTCGGTGCCGAGCGCGGCCGCCGCCGCCATCGGGAAGTAGCACAGCAGCAGGTAGCGGGCCGGCACCCGGAACTCGGCGACCAGGTCCACCTGCCCGGCGATCAGCCGGTAGAGCCCGTTCTGGTTGCCGAGGGCCATCACGATCCCGAACAGCGAGATGGCCACCGCCCACACCCGCATCCAGATGAGCCTGGCGGGGCCGGCCCAGACCCCGAGGCCGGCCAGCCCAAGGGCGACCAGCCCGATGAAGCCGACGTTCTCGCCGAACAGCACGTTGCCGTAGTCGGGCAGCAGGGCGTTGAAGGCCAGCTTGGCCGGCAGCTCGTACTGCTCGTCGAAGGTGGGCGCGGTCCGCCAGCCCTGGCGTTGCAGCAGCAGGGTGGGCAGCAGCTGCCAGGCGAACAGCAGCCCGAAGGCGACCATGGCCCCGCCGAGCCGCAGCCCGGCGGCCAGGGCCCGGCGCGGCCAGGCGCGCGGGGCGGCGGCCAGCGTCCAGGCAAGCCCGTAGGTGGCCAGCGCGAACAGCGTGTAGACCCACTCCTCGGGGTGGCCGGCCAGCAGCTGCAGTCCGGTCGCGACCCCGGTCAGCACCACGTGCCGCAGCCGCCCCTGCTCCAGGGCCAGGTGACCGAACAGCAGCACCAGCGGCATCCAGGCGATCACCTGGAGCTGGTTCAGCAGGATGATGTGCTGGAGAGTGACCGAGCCGAAGCCGAACGCCAGCCCGGCCAGGGCGGCGCCGGCCGCGCCGGTCCGCAGGGCGACCCGGCAGTAGGCCCACATGAACACCCCGGCCAGGGCGACGTGGAGGGCGGCGACCACCTCCAGCGCGGTCGAGGTGGGCAGGAACCAGAACGGCAGGTTGCCGGGGTACAGCACGGCGTGCTGGAGGTTGGCCAGGAACGGCTCGCCGCCGTACTGGTTGTCGAGCCAGGTGGGCAGGAACCCGCTGCGCAGCAGCTCGGCCAGGCCGTGCTTCTCGGGGCCGAAGAAGCCAAGCAGCACGTCGTCGTAGAAAGTCTCCCTGGCCGAGCGCAGCGCCGGCAGGAACGCCACCGTGAGCAGCTGGAACACCAGGTAGACGACCAGGCCCTCGCGGGCGAGGACGCCGCGGGACGGTCGGCGGCGCTCGGTGGCCGGTGCCGCGGGCTCGGCAGACGGCCGGACGACGACGTCACGCTGCATCTGTCGGGAGACTCCAGTGCTCAGGGGTCGGGGGCCGGGGATGGTAGCGGAGCTAGATGAACAGGCAGGGACGGGCAGATGACGCGTGTATTGCCTGGCTTGGCAGGGCGCAAACACGCACGCCACCGTCGCGGCCGGCAGCCGGCCATCTCCTCGCCGACCGCCCGCAGCCGGGCCAGCGATGCAGCTCCGACAGGTCCATCTCTCTCCATTGATCGCCCGGTCCCACCGGTTGGGATTACGCCGCTGCCCGGCGGGCCGTGGTATCGTGCACACCATGCTGTCCGAGAAGCGGCTCTGGGCCAGTCTGGCGGATTGGACGGTAACAGTCACATTCCGGCGCTGGCGGCGTCCGCGGGCCAGGGCGGGATCGTGGCATCGGACCCCGGCCGGAGTGCTGGCCATCGACGCCGTTGCCGAGGTCGAACCGGCCGGCATCAGCGAGCAGGACGCGCGGCTGGCCGGGTTCGGGAACCGGGTCGAGCTGCTGCGGCAGCCCGACCTCCG
>DATHIG010000273.1:0-5012 GCA_035490035.1 Actinomycetes bacterium | reverse complement strand
CCTGGATGGACGCGGAGGCCGTCCGGCGCACCCTCACCACCGGCCGCACCTGGTTCTGGAGTCGCTCCCGCCGCCGCTACTGGCAGAAGGGCGAGACCTCCGGCAACATCCAGCATGTCCGCTCGGTGACCGCCGACTGCGACGGCGACAGTCTCCTGGTCCGGGTCGAGCAGGTGGGGGTCGCCTGCCACACGGGCTCGCGAAGCTGTTTCAGCGACTCGCTGGTGATCGCCGACGGTGAGCGGCTCGGAGAAGCGACCTCAGGCCCAGGCCCGGTTCATCGAGGCGGCGGCAAGCGACCCCCCGGACCCCCCTGGGCGGACCACGGGCCGGCGGGGGCCGGCTCGTGACCGCCGCGCCTGGCGGCGTCCTGCCGGGGATCGAGGAGTTCGTTGCGCTTGCCGCGGCGCACTCGGTGGTGCCGGTCTGGCGGGAGCTGCTCGGCGACCTGGAGACGCCGGTTGGGGCGTTCCGCAAGCTCGGCGACCAGGATGGCTCGGTGCTGCTGGAGAGCGTCGAGCACGGCGAGCGCTGGGGCCGGTACTCGTTCATCGGCACCGACCCGTTCGCCACCCTGACCATCAGCGGCGGGCGGGCGTCGTGGACCGGCCGCCCCCCGGCCGGCCTTTCCGACGGGCCGCCCCTGGCGGTGCTCCGCGAGGCGCTGCGCCGGCTGCGCTCGCCGTCCCTGCCCGGGCTGCCGCCGCTGTTCGCCGGCGCCGTCGGCTACCTCGGCTACGACCTGGTCCGCGAGCTGGAGCGCCTGCCCGACCAGACCGAGGACGATCTCCGCTTGCCCGACGGGGTGCTGGTCTTCCCCCGCTCGGTGGTCGTCTTCGACCACCTCGGGCAGCGCCTGGTGCTGGTGGCCAACGTGGTCGTCAACCAGGCGACCGACCTGGACGCCGCCTTTGCCGACGCCTGCAGGCGCCTGGACGCCCTGGCCGAGCGGTTGTCGGTGCCGGTGGGGACGGTGCCGACCCCCCTGCCGGCGGCTGGCCCGCCGGCGGCCGCCTCCAGCGACCTGGTGCCCGGCCGCTACCAGGAGATGGTGCGGATCGCCAAGGAGCACATCCGGGCCGGCGACATCTTCCAGGTGGTCCCGTCGCAGCGGTTCTCGGTGCCGACCACCGCCGACCCGTTCGACGTCTACCGGGTCCTGCGGGTGGTCAACCCCTCCCCGTACATGTACTTCCTGCGCCTGCCGGGCGTGACCATTGCCGGCTCGTCGCCGGAGGTGCTGGTCACCGTCCAGGGTCGCCGGGCCACCATGCGGCCGATCGCCGGCACCCGGCCGCGGGGCGCCGACCAGGAGGCCGACCTGGCGCTTGAGGCCGAGCTCCAGGCCGACGAGAAGGAACGGGCCGAGCACGTCATGCTGGTCGACCTGGCCCGCAACGACCTCGGCCGGGTCTGCCGGCCGGGCACCGTCAAGGTCGACGACTTCATGCGGGTCGAGCGTTACTCCCACGTCATGCACCTGGTCTCCGACGTGGCCGGGGAGCTGGCCGACGGGGTGGCGGCGTTCGACGTGCTGGCGGCCAGCTTCCCGGCGGGCACGGTGTCCGGGGCGCCCAAGGTCCGGGCGATGGAGATCATCGACGACCTGGAGCGCCACCGCCGCGGGCCCTACGCCGGCTGCGTCGGCTACTTCGACTTCTCCGGCAACCTTGACACCTGCATCACCATCCGGACGTTCGTGTTCGTGGACGGCGTGGCCTACTGCCAGGCCGGCGCCGGGGTGGTGGCCGACTCGGTCCCCGAACGCGAGGAGCGCGAGACCGAAGCCAAGGCCGGCGCCCTGCTGGCCGCCGTCGCCGCCGCCCAGGCCCTCTCCGACGCTCGATCGGCCCCTCGCGACGGCCACCGGCCGGCCGCCGCCCATGCCGGTGGCTGACAGCGGCCCCGCCGGCAGGGCCGACGGTCCAGCACGGCCGCCCGCGCCGGTGGCCGACAGCGGCCCCGCCGCCGGGGTGAACGGTCCAGCACGGCCGCCCGCGCCGGTGGCCGACAGCGGCCCCGCCGGGAGCGCGGACGGTCCAGCGCCGACCGGTCGGGGGGGCCTCTCGAGCGCCGCGGCGGCGCCGGCTCCCGAGCGGCGGTCGCTGCAGCTGGCCCTGGTGGCGGTGGTGGTCGCGGTGGGGCTGGCCGTGACCGGGGCTGGCCGGCCATGGGCGACGGTCAGCGCCAACGTCGAGCTGCCCGGGCTCGGCTCGGCCCGGCTCGGTGCCGCCGAGGTCACCGGCAACGACCTGCTGCCCTTCGGCGGGCTCGCCCTGCTCGGGCTGGTGCTGCTGGTCGGGGTGGCCGTGACCAGAGGGCACGGCCGCTGGGCGGTCGGGCTGGCCCTGCTCGCCCTCGGCGGCGCCCTGGCCGTTGGAGCGGTGGTGGGCGGGAACCGGGTCAGGGCCGAGGCCGCCGAGCGCGCCGAGCTCGGGCTGCTGGAGGGGGTGCCCGGCGGGACCGGTCTCCAGGTCGCCACCCCGCGGACCGGCCCGGTCCTGGTCGTGGCCGGCGGCCTGCTGCTGGCCCTGGCCGGCCTGGAGGCGCTCCGGCGCGGGCCGCGCTGGCCGGCGCTGGGCGAAGCCTTCCGGGCTCCGCCCGACCGCGTCCAGCCGGTCGCCGACCCCGGCGAGCCGCCCTGGGAAGGTGACTGACCAGGAACTTTACCGCCCTCGAACGAGGCAACCAGCGTCCCCGAACCTGCTCAGGCGATGCTACGGTCGGCCCAACGGCGGAAAGGAGCCTGGTTGACGCCTGAGCACCCCTCCAAGGGGACCGTGCTGCTGGTCGAGGACGAGGAGTCCATCGCCGACCTGGTCCGGCTGTACCTGGAGCGCGACGGCTTCCGGGTCGTCTGGCGCACCGACGGCCCGTCCGGCCTGGCCGCGGTCGACGCCGAGCGTCCCCGGCTGGTGCTGCTGGACCTGATGCTGCCCGGCATGGACGGGTTCGAGGTGACCAGGGCGCTGCGTGAGCGGGGCGGCCGGGTGCCGATCATCGTCGTGACGGCCAGGGAGGAGGAGGCCGATCGGGTGCTCGGCCTCGAGCTCGGCGCCGACGACTACGTGACCAAACCGTTCTCGCCCCGCGAGCTGGTGGCCCGCGTCAAGGCGGTGCTGCGCCGGGCCGAGCCCGAGCCGCGGGCCGGTCCCGAGCCGCCGCTGCACCTCGGCAGCCTGACCGTCGACCCGGCCCGCCACGAGGTCGTGTTCGAGGGCCGCCCGGTGCAGCTCACCGCCCGCGAGTTCGAGCTGCTCGGCTACCTGGTCCGCAACCGGGGCCTGGTCCTGACCCGCGACCAGATCCTCGAGAGCGTCTGGGGCTACTCGTTCCCGGCCGACACCCGGACCGTCGACGTCCACATCCGCCAGCTACGAGCCAAGCTCGGCGAGCGTGCTCCGATCGCCACCATCCGCGGCGTCGGCTACAAGGCCGAGGTCCGGGGGGCCGACCGCGGCAGCGTCCAGAGGGGGCCGGGGCCACCCGGTGTGTCCAGCCCCGGGCCCCGGCCGGAGGCGGGCTGATGGGGCGGGGCCTGGGGTCGTTGCGGGGACGGCTGGTGCTGGCGTTCGTGGCCGTCGCCGTCCTGGCCGCCGTGCTGATCGGGGTCATCACCCTGTCCCTGGTCCGCCTGGTGCCCGAGCGCGGCCTGGAGCGGCAGCTCGCCGACCAGGCGGTGGCCGTCACCCAGGCGGCCAACGGCCCGGCGCCTGGCCGAGGGGTGTGCGCGTTCGTCCGCGCCCTGCGGGTCGGCGGGACGGAGGCGTACGGGCTGGGCCGCAACGGCAGGACGACCGGGCCGCTGGCGGTCGTCTGCCAGCCTGGCGGCCGCAACGGCGGAACCCCTCTGGCCCCGGTCCCCGACGTCGACCTGGCCGCCGCCGTCGGCCGCGGCCAGGTTGTCAGCGGCACCAGCGACGGGCTGGCCTGGGCGGTCGCCCCGGCCGAGCGGCCCGTCCGCGGCGGCCGCGGCGGCGTGCTGCTGGTCCACGAGGTCCGCCGCCTCGGGCTCAGCCTGTTCCCGGTCGTCGCCTGGCGGCTGCTGCTGGCGACCGCCCTGGCCGTCGCGGTGGCGGCGCTGGTCGCCTGGCTGCTGGCCGGCAGGCTCACCGCGCCGCTCGGCCGGCTGGTCGCGGCCGCCCGCCGTGTCGGTGGAGGGGACCTGTCGACAAGGGTGCAAGTCGACGGCGACGACGAGGCTGCCGAGGTGGCGTCGGCCTTCAACGACATGGCCGCCGGCCTTGAGCGTGCCCAGGGCGAGCAGCGCGCGTTCCTGGCCAGCGTCGGCCACGAGCTCAAGACCCCCCTCACCACCATCCAGGGCTACACCGAGGCGCTGCTGGACGGCACCGTCGAAGACCCGACCGAGCGCCGCCGCTCGCTGGTCCGGGTCCACGCCGAGACCGTCCGCCTGGCCCGCCTGATCCAGGACCTGCTCGACCTGGCCCGGCTGGGCCGCGGCCAGTTCGCCGTCAGCACCGTCGACGCCGACGTCGGCGCCGTGCTCAGGGAGGCGGTGGCGGCGGCCACCGAACGGGCATCCCGGCGCGAGGTCACCGTCACCACCCGCCTCGCTGGCGTCCTCCACGCCCACGTGGACCCGGGCCGGCTCCGCCAGGTGCTGGACAACCTGCTCGACAACGCCACCCGCTCCAGCCCCCCCGGCCGCCAGGTACTGGTCGCGGCCAGGCCGCTGGACGGCGGCGGGGTCGAGGCGGCCGTGGTCGACCAGGGTCCCGGCATCGCGGTCGAGGACCTGCCCCACGCCTTCGACCGCGGCCACCTGTGGTCCCGTTACCGCGGCAGCCGCGAGGTCGGTTCCGGTCTCGGCCTGGCCATCGTCAAAGCCCTCTGCGACGCCATGGGCGTCGCCATCCGCGCCGAGTCCGGGAACGGCGGCGGCACCGCCTTCCGCCTCATCCTCCCCCCGCCCCGCACCACCCCCGCCAACGGCCGCCCGCTGGTCGGACCCGCCGCTCAAGGGGAGCTCCCCACCCGCCCGCTGCGGT